>CAYRAW010000112.1:0-9070 GCA_964422225.1 uncultured Roseburia sp. | reverse complement strand
TAAAAATCGTCAAAGCCAGTAAAATCAATGATTTAGGGCTTGACAGAATAGGAAGTGAATTCTATGAAAATTGGAAGAGCAGTGGAAGATACTGCATTAGAATTAATTAGGAATGAAAATGTTCAGAATAAGGTTGTTGGAATGATGGGAATGTTATTTCCTTATGCTGGATTGACAAAAAAGCTGTTGATATGTATATAGAAGAGATTGAGAAATCAGAAATGTCACCAGAAAAGCGTATTTTGGAAGGAGATAGAGACTTGATTAGAGTACTTTTCATCTGCCACGGCACTCCGGTTTTATGATAATGCATATCTTCGCAGACTGGGACAATACAGGACAGAATATGGTGGAAAGTATTGGAAATACTACGGTTTAGACTACTAAGGCATATGGGATATGGAAGATTGTTGAAAGAAGTATTATAATAATAGATGCTATTTTATTTGAAGAAGGAAGTGTTAATAATGACATTGCAATCGGTAGAAGAATTTTTTCAAAAGAGAGAAATTGTAGAAAAATGTAATGAGGATAAAATCAATAAACTGAAATGGGAATGTCCGGATGTATTATTTTCCTTTAGAGGAATATATGCTATTGGTGTGTTTATATATTACCGAGAACTATTTGTAGATAATGTGAGAACCGATATTATAGTGAAGGATGAAACTGGCGTTACAAGACAGCGTCTGTATTCAGATAAGTTTTTAAGTGAAAATTATCCACAATTTAGTGATGTAAATAATTTGCAAGAAATAAAAGAATTTTTAGAACATTACTACGATATTGGAAACATAATTCCTACATGGCCGGGGGCAAATGTAAATAGAGGAATGGCGCATTGCTATGATATACCTAATATATATTATAAACGTCATGATAAATTTACAGAATTGATTTATGATAAGATTTATAGCAATGTATTCATAGAGGAAATTATTGAAAACGATAAATATGATACTGTTGAAAAGTTATTAAAGTTGCAACGAAATCAGTATGTTGAGTTTTTGAAATATATTGTGAATATAATCGAAAATCGCAATCTGCAGTTGCAAAATATTTTACAAAAGGGGGAGGGGCTATGAATAGTTTTGAATTAATTCCTACGGAAGAAAATTTGATACATGCATTGAATAAAGATTTATTGAAACGAAACAAAGATTTGGTGCGTTTTTATGATTTGATATTAGCACAAGAAGGAGCTTCTTCTATTGCTATTGACGGCAGATGGGGAAGTGGAAAGACTTTTTTTGTGAAATAATCTATGCTGCTAATAAATGCCAAAAATCCGATGAGTGATATGGATGATGAGAAAAAAGCAAGTATTGTGTATGCACTTCCATTTTCGAAAAAAGCCGAAGATGTGCCAGGGAACTGTGGCGTGCCTTGCACTATACCTACCACAAAAGGAGCATCCCATGGGATTGAAATTTTATATAGGAGCCTCCGGCTCCGGCAAAAGCTATCGTTTATATGAAGATATCATTGCCCAGGCAATGGAGAATCCGCACAGAAATTACCTGATCGTAGTGCCGGATCAGTTCACCATGCAGACCCAGTTGGACATGGTGCGCCGCCACCCAAGAAGCGGCATCATGAATATTGATGTATTGAGCTTCGGACGACTTTCACATCGTATCTTTGAAGAGGTAGGCGGCAATGATAAGCCCGTATTGGATGATACCGGTAAGAGCCTCGTACTGCGTAAAGTAGCGGCAGGATTGGAAGATGACCTCAGTGTCATGAAGCGAAATATTAAGAAGATAGGCTATATTCATGAGGTGAAGTCTGCCCTTTCCGAATTCATGCAGTATGGACTTGGAACGAAGGAAGTAGAACAGCTGGTAGAATATTCCTCTAAGAGGGGCGCCCTGTCCTATAAATTAAAGGACTTGCATCTGCTTTACGAAGGATTTCTGGAATATATCAGAGAGAAATATATCACAACAGAAGAGACGCTGGATCGCTTGCGCCATGTATTGCCCAAGTCACGTATCGTGGCAGACAGTGTGATCGCCTTTGACGGATTTACAGGCTTTACCCCGATACAGTACAATGTTATTCAGGAACTGATGCTGCTGGCAAATGAGGTCATTGTAACAGTCACTGCTGATACCAGGGAGGACTGCTATAAGCCTGATGGCGAGCAGAAGCTTTTTCACCTGAGTAAGAAGACCATATATGATCTGGAGAAAAAGGCAAAGGAAGCCGGTGTGGCAAGAGCGGAGGATGTACTGATCACAGAAGCGACTGTGCAGCGGTATGTGGATAATCCCGGATTATCCCATCTGGAGAGAGAACTGTTCCGATATCCGACAACAGAGTATCAGAAGGAGCAGGACAGCATTCGTATTATGGAAGCCTCCACGCCCAAGGAAGAACTGCGTCAGATATGTCTGTCGATCAGGCAGCTGATCAGGGAAGAGGGATACTGCTACCGTGATATTGCAGTTGTTACAGGGGATATCGAGAGGTATGGATATCTGGCGAAGGAAGAGTTCGAGAAATTTGGAATTCCCTATTATCTGGACCAGACCAATAAGCTGGTGCTGAATCCCTTTATTGAATTTATCCGCAGTGCTTTACTGGTATCCATACAGGAATATTCTTATGAAGCCGTATTTCATTTTCTAAGGTGCGGTCTTGCCGGTATCAGCCCGGAGGAAACGGACCGACTGGAGAACTATGTGCGTACCATGGGAATACGGGGGAGAAAGGCATGGAATGAGACATTTACCAGACGACTGAAACGACAGGAAGAAGAAGCACAGGAACTGGAGCAATTGAATCATCTTCGTCAGCAGATCACAGACATGCTGGAGCCGTTGATGATTAAGAAAGCGACAGGGGAAGAGCTGGTCAGAGCATTGTATGACTTTATCGTGCGGGCAGATATCGAGAATAAGCTGGCTGAGTATGAAGATGCTTTCACAGCACAGGGCAATCTGGTAAAAGCCAAGGAGTATGCCCAGATTTATCGTCTGGTCATGGAACTTCTGGAACAGATCATTGGTCTGCTTGGTGATGAGACTATGACGATAAAGGAATTTGCAGATATTCTGGATGCTGGCTTTGCAGAGATCAAGGTAGGAACGATTCCCCAGAATGTGGATAAGGTCGTAATTGGTGATATCGAGAGAACCAGACTTTGCGAGATTAAGGCGCTGTTCTTCATGGGCGTAAATGACGGTATTATTCCAAGAAGTGGTGCAAAAGGCGGTATTATCTCTGATATTGACAGGGAATTCCTGCAGGAATCCGACTTTGAGCTGGCGCCTACTCCGAGGCAGCAGATGTATATTCAGAGGCTGTATCTGTATCTGATGATGACAAAGCCTACCCGTTATCTGCGGTTATCCTATGCCAAGGTGGATTCGGAAGGCAAGAGCATCAGAACGGCATATCTCATAGCAACGGTGTGCCGTCTTTTCCCGAAAATGACGATAGAAAAGCCGGAGCTGCGGGATGTTGAGGAACAGATCGATGCACCTGCGGATGCCATGGAATATTTGGTAAGAATGCTGCGTCAGTATGCGGCGGAAGATGATAAGTTGGATAAGAAGTTGTTCCTGACGCTTTATGACACATATGTCAGGAACGAAAAATATGCACCAATTCTGGAACAGATGAAGAGGGCTGCCTTTTTCCACTATGAGAACGGAAAACTGCCTAAAGAACTGGCGAAGCTTCTGTATGGTCAGGTGCTTCATAACAGCGTCAGCAGGCTGGAGAAGTTCGCTTCCTGTGCCTATGCTCATTTCCTACAATATGGACTGGGGCTGGAAGAACGGGATAAGTACAGCTTTGAGACTGTGGATATGGGTAATGTATTTCATGCCGTGCTGGAGAGCTTTGCAGATAAGTTGCCGGTGGAGGGATATACCTGGTTTGATTTTCCAAAGGAAGTAGGAGAACGACTGGTAAAGGAATGTCTGGAGAATTATGCGGCTACGTATGGAGAAACGGTACTTTACAGCAGTAAGAGAAACGAGTATCTGATCACCAGAATGGAGAGGATTCTTGACAGGACTGTACAGACACTGCAATATCAGCTGCAACAGGGGGCTTTTACACCGGAGAATTTCGAGATGTCTTTTGAAATGGCATCAGATCTGGATGCGGTGAATATTACACTGTCTGAGGAAGAGAAGATGCGTCTGATAGGGCGTATTGACAGGATTGATACCTGTGAGCAGCAGGACAAACTCTATGTGAAGGTCATTGATTATAAGTCCGGCAACCGCAGGTTTGACCTGGCTGCGCTTTATTACGGATTGCAGCTGCAGCTTGTCGTATATATGAATGCGGCAGTAGAGATGCAGCAAAAAGCACACAGGGATAAGAAAGTCATTCCTGCAGCCATGTTGTACTATCATGTTAGTGATCCGATGACGGATACAGATAAGGGACAACCTGACCCGCAGGAGATTCAGGACGCCATTCTGGAAGAACTGAAGATGACAGGCATGGTCAGTGATGAGGAAGAGATCATTCAGCTGCTGGATAAGGATTTTACGGATAAATCCAAAGTATTGCCTGTAGCGAAGAAGAAGGATGGCAGTTTCACACAGGCTTCGTCCGTGCTTTCCCAGGAAGATTTCCATGTGGTGTCAGATTATGTAAACCACAAGATCAGGGAGCTTGGAAGTGAGATCCTGGCAGGGGATATTGCACTGAATCCCTATGAGCAGACCAAGGGCAATGCCTGTACGTATTGCAGTTACCGCAGTATCTGTGGCTTTGACAGGAAGCTGGGAGCAGATCTGGTAAGAGAATTGCAGGATATGGATCAGGAAGAGGCATTGGATGAGATGAAGAAAGAACTGGAGGAAGAGTAATGGCAGTAAAGTATACACCGGATCAGCAACGGGTCATTGATACCAGAGATAAGAATATTCTGGTGTCTGCGGCTGCCGGTTCCGGTAAGACAGCAGTTCTGGTAGAGAGAATTATCCGGAAAATATGTGATGAAGAACATCCGGTAGATATTGACCGTCTGCTAATTGTGACTTTTACCTCCGCAGCTGCGGCACAGATGAGGGAACGTATCAGCAGGGCGATTCAGAAGCGACTGGAGGAACATCCTGAGAACGAACACTTGCAGAAGCAGTCTGCGCTGATACATAATGCGCAGATTGCAACCATTGATTCGTTCTGCCTGTTCATTATCCGCAATAACTTTAACGAGATAGGTCTGGATCCTGGATTTCGGGTAGCTGATGAGGGTGAGATCAAGCTGTTGGAAGCAGATGTGATGGAGAAGCTTTTGGAGGACGCTCACGGAGAAGCCAGCCCGGAGTTTCTGCATTTTGTAGACAGTTACAGCACAGGCAGCAGTGACCAGAAGATTGAAGAAGCCATTTACAGACTGTATCATTTCTCCATGAGTTATCCTTTCCCGGAAGAATGGCTGGAAGCCAGAAGAGAGGACTATCAGGTGCAGTCGGTAGAAGAGCTGAACGACAGGAAATGGTATCAGGATGCTCTTGAATACATGGATACCGTATTGGAAGAGTGCAGGAAGCGCATCCATAAGGCATTGGAGATCGCCAAGGGATATGGCGGTCCTATTCAATATGTAGAGAATCTGGAAGCTGACCTTCAATTGCTGGAGAATATGGGAAAAGCAAGAGATTACAGTCAGTTGTATGACAGCTTTACCTATATCAGTTTTACCACTCTGTCACGTAAGAAAGCAGAGGACGTTGATCCTGTCAGAAAGGACATGGTAAAGGCAATCCGAGATGAAGTGAAGAAAAGCATCGCAGACTTGAAGAAGACGTTGTTTCCTATTTCACCGGAGGACATGCTGGCGGATATGTCTGTCTGCCAGAAGGCAGTGGATGAACTGGTTACACTGACGCTTTCCTTCAAGGAAAGGCTGGATGCAGCCAAAAGAGATAAGAATCTTGTGGATTTCTCGGATATGGAGCATTTTGCACTGGAGATTCTGCTGACCAAAGACGATAACGGTGAATTAAAACCAAGAGAGACAGCACTGGAATTGCAGGATTATTTTGAAGAGATCATGATTGACGAGTATCAGGATTCCAACGAAGTACAGGAGCTTCTGCTTCGTAGCATCTCGGGCGAGGATAAGGGGCATTACAATCGGTTTATGGTAGGAGATGTGAAGCAGAGTATCTATAAGTTCCGTCTGGCAAGGCCTGAGATCTTCATGGAGAAATATGATACCTACAAGACTGGAGAAGATGCAAAAGACAGAGTCCGTATTGATCTGAGCAGGAACTTCAGAAGCCGCAGGGAAGTGACAGAAGCGACGAATTTCCTATGTGGACAACTTATGGCAAAAGAAGTAGGTAATGTGGAATATGATGAGAATGCAGCCTTGTATGCAGGCGCTTCTTATGTAGAACCGCAGGATGCCGGACAATATGCGACAGAGCTTCTGATCGCAACAGATTCAGAAGATGAGTCACAGCCCATGACAGAGAAGGAAAAGGAAGCTGTCATGGTGGCAGAGAGGATTCAGGAGCTGGTAGGGCATTTTCTGATAACAGATGACCAGACAGGGGAACAGCGCCCGGCGAAATATTCTGATATTGTACTGCTGTTTCGTGCTACCACAGGGTGGGATGAGGATTTCAGAAGGATTCTGACACAAAAAGGAATCCCTGTGCACATTACCAGTAAGGCGGGGTATTTTCAGACTTTGGAGATTCAGGGGATTGTGAATTTGCTTCATGTACTGGACAATCCTCTACAGGATATTCCCTTGTATGGTGTGTTGAAATTACCATGTTTTGATATAACGGAAGCAGAGGTTGCCATGCTTCGATGTGCAGCAAAGGAAAGAACGGCAGATAAGCAGTTCTTATATGAAGAGATATGCCAATACTGCAAGGAACCGCCGACCCAGGACAGCACTGTATATGATGAGGTACTGGCACAGAAGCTGACTTTTTTGCTACAGAAGCTGGAACAGTACCGCAGGATGGTGGCATATACGCCGATCAAGGAACTTCTGGGCTTTTTGATACAGGACACAGGATATGACACATATGTCAGTTCCATGCCGGGAGGAGACCAGAGACAGGCAAATATTGCGTTACTGTTGGAGAAAGCGGGTAATTTTGAAAAGACATCCTTCTATGGACTTTTTCATTTTATACGATATCTGGAAACCATGCAGGAGCAGGAAGTGGATTTTGGAGAAGCCAACATTCTGGATGAAAGTGCAGACGTTGTCAGAGTGATGACGATTCATAAGAGTAAAGGTCTGGAATTTCCTATCTGTTTTGTATGTGGACTGGCGAAACAGTTCAATCAGATGGATGCCAGAGCGTCGATTCTGATGGATGTGGAGCTTGGTATTGGTGTAGACTGTATAGACCCTGTTATGCGCACCAGAAGGAAGACAATGCGTAAAAATGTGGTGGCACAGAGAATGAAAGAGGACACCAGAGGCGAAGATCTGCGTGTTCTTTATGTAGCATTGACCCGTGCCAAGGAGAAGCTGATCTTAACTGCCTATCAGGGTGAGAAGCTGGATAAGAAGTTGTCCGACAGGCTCTATCTTACCATGGAAAATGCACAGAAACTGCCTTTTTCTGTAGTGATGGGTTCGTCCTGCTATTTTGATATGATTTTGTCTGCATTGATGCGCCATAGAGATATGGCTCCACTGCTGGAAGAGAGAGGATTGCCGTATGAGAAGCACCAGTTGCCTTATGGGGAGATTCCTATACAGGTCAGATTGTGGCAGGAGGATAATTCACTGGCGAAAAAGGTGAAAGAAACCGGTAAGGCGGCTATGTTAGAGGAGGCTTTATCTCATACAGCAGAATATGCAGATACGCAGCTGGAACAGAAGCTTTCTGATAGGCTGAACTTCCAGTACCCTTATGCATATCTGGAGGGGCTGACAGTCAAGACTACCGTATCAGAACTGAAAAAGGCTGCCTATGAGGAAGAGGCAGAGCCGGCAGCAGAATTGATCGTGACTGCAAGAGAGCCGTACATTCCCCGCTTTATATCGGGGGAAGAGGCTGTGCAGGGAACACAATATGGTACTGCCGTGCACAAGGTCATGGAGCTGTTGTCTTTTGAAGCATCTTATCAGAATGTCACGTCAGATAAAGTCTATATGGGGAAAATATGGGGCGAGATGCAGGAATGGATTGCAGAAGGCAGAGTACAGAAAGAGGACATTGCCTGTATAAGTACTTCCCGCATTGCTTCTTTCTTCCACTCGAACCTTGCCAGGAGAATGCTGGCGGCACAGGAAAGTGGTAAGCTGTACAGAGAACAGCCTTTTGTACTTGGCTTGCCGGCTCATGAACTGAAAGAGCAGTATCCTTCTGATGAGACAGTATTGATACAGGGCGTGATCGATGTCTTTTTCTATGAGGACGGGGAGCTGGTCATTGCAGATTATAAAACTGACAGAGTAGAGAATGCAGATGAGTTGATAAAAAGGTATCAGGCACAGCTTGATTATTATCAGAGAGCACTTGAACAGATTACGGGAGTTCATGTGAAGGAGAGGCTTATTTATTCCTTTGCATTAGCACAGGAAATCGTGCTCTAACCTTGCAAGTCTGCCTGTTATAGCATATAATGGAGCGTGTTTGGAGTCTTTTGGACGATTATCTATTGAGGTAAGCACATAAAATAGAAGAAAATAGAATGGGTAATTGGAGAAAACATGGCATTAAAGTACAAAGTGACAGAGAAGCGCTATGAATTATTCATAGTGTTAATAATAATGACAATCACAATTTTTACTAGAACAGTAGGAATAGGGACATACCCGGGTGGCATTAATGTAGATGAGGCATACAGCGGATATGAAGCCTGGTCAATGCTGAACTATGGAACAGATTCATGGGGTTACCATAATCCAGTATATTTAACAGTGTGGGGCTCTGGAATGAGTGTATTAAATTCACTTTTGATGATACCATTTATCAAAATAGGTGGCTTGAATACTATTACGATTCGTTTACCTCAGGTAATTATTGGATGTATTTCTGTATATGTTATGTATCTATTATTAAAACGGATAGAAGATAAAAAAACAGCACTTACGGGAATGATACTTATGGCT
>CAYRAW010000111.1:0-9362 GCA_964422225.1 uncultured Roseburia sp. | reverse complement strand
GAATCTTACATACAGGAGGTTCCAGAGCAAGTTCATCCTCTGTGCAGGGAAGCAGTGTCACACAGTTTTTATAAGTAGAGATCCAGAACAGGGCAGTTCGTTTGAATGCAGTTCTCAAATAGAAGTTGGGTTCACAATTGATGCTCTGGAAAGCCTGTGTGATTCTTGGGGCAATAACATCCGTCGTGGCAATGGGTTCATTCTTGATCTGTTCCAATGTCACAGAGTTATATTGAGCCAGTGGATGACTGGTAGATACGATGACCTTGATTTCCTCGGTACGAAAAGGAATCAGATGCAGATCATCCACATTGCGCATAGGAGAACGTGTTATGCCGATTTCGGAAATACCGGTTCTGACATTCTCAGCAATTTGTGGGGAAAGAGCTTCATGAAACTGAAAGTTCACATTAGGATGAGCTTCTACAAAGGAATCAAACATAAAGTGCAGCAAAGATGGAGGATTACTGGGAGTCATGGAAATTTTAAGTGTTCCTGCAATACCATGCATATAGTTTTGCAACTCTTCATGCATGGAAGTATCCAGAGCACAGATAGCCTGAGCTTTTTTGTAGAAAATCTCACCGGCTGGAGTGAGGGAGATCTTCTTGGCACCGCGGTCTATCAGCTTCACGCCGAGATTGGATTCAAGATTCTTGAGCTGTGTAGAAAGCGCAGGCTGTGCGATCATCAGTTCCTGAGAAGCAGCCAGAATATTGCCACATTCAATGATTTTAACAAAGTTATAATAAGTTTCTATCGTCATGTAAATTCCTCTTTTCTCGTAAGTGGATTGGTATAATATTTTTATTATACCATATTTGTACACTGCGAAAAATGGAATTTCACATATAATTTTGACAATTCTTGTCCGTGAGAAGAAGGAGAGAAAGCATATGAAAAAGTTTTCAGTAGTCATTTCAAGACAGTTTGGTAGTCTGGGTCGTCCTATCGCCCGTGAGATGTCAGAGATTCTTAATGTGGAATACTATGACAGAGATATTGTTACAATGGTTGCCAAAGAACATAATATAACGATCAAGGAAGTCAGTGCTCTTGAGGAAAAAGCAACCAAATACTCAATCATGAAATTCCCGCTTGGTACTGGAACAACAACAGCTCAGGATAAAATTTTTGATACAGAAGCCAAGCTGATCCGTGAAATTGCAGAGAAAGAGAGTTGCATCATTGTTGGAAGATGTGCGGATTATATTTTGGGAGATAACCCTAACAACCTGAATATATTCATCTATGCACCTTATGAAGACCGGCTGGTAAATTGCGTTAATGAGTTGGGTATGGGTACCAAACAGGCAAAAAAGATGATCCATGAAGTGGACAAAGCCAGAGATGCATTCCACTTAAGATATGCAAAGTATAAACCAAATGACATGGATCATATGGACATCATGGTCAACAGTGCAATGCTTGGTGTTAAAGGTACAGCAGAATACCTGTGTGATCTGGTAAAGAAGAGATTTGCAGAGTAATCCGGATGGCTGCATATTCGTGTAAGGAGGCTGCCATGACACTTACACAGGAATTAAAAGAATTATTACAGGAGATGTGCCTATACAAGAAAATATATTGCAACACAAAAATAAAAGTTAAGTAAAGGATCAATGCCTTTGCTTAACTTTTATTGCTGTTTATGTTACAATTCTGTATGCATAATGTTATGTTTCGCAGACGTCTGAGCATTTGAAGAAGAGAGAGGAATTTGTGATGCAGCAGCTTAAAAGTAAGGATTATGTGACGATTTTGCTTGTAATTGCCAATATTGCGGTATATATCTTCTGTACAATTCAAGGAGATGTGTTGTATAATATGGGTAGTTTAAGCGTGGTAGACATAATAGATAGACAGGAATATTATCGAGTATTGACCAGCATGTTTCTGCATGCAGGACCACAGCATATCTGGGGTAATATGATATTTCTGGCAGCACTGGGAGATATGCTGGAGAGATCGATCGGTCATGGCAGATTTTTTAACATTTATATGCTGGCTGGAATTGGCGGTAATCTGTTGTCCATGGGACGTGAACTGGCGACAGGTCAGTTCTGCTCTACAATAGGCGCCAGCGGAGCAGTTTTTGGACTGATCGGTGCGTTATTATTGCTGATCTGTAAAAATAATGGAACTTATGGACAAGTATCACTTAGAAGGATGATATTTGCACTGCTATATCTATTTTATTCGGGAATGCAATCAGAAACTACGAACAATATTGCACATTTAGGTGGTTTCATAACAGGTTTTGCAGTAATGGCCGTCTTTTATTGTATGGCACGCAGAAAATACAAAAGAATCAGACAGTAATGGGGAAAGGTGTAAGGGTAAAACTGAGTGAAGATTAATATTTATTATGGCGGCAGAGGTCTGATCGGAGATCCTACGCTGCATGTTCTGAGCAAAATGCAGGAGGTTCTGGCAGAACTGAATGTAACGGTAGAGAGATATGATCTCTATGAATATAAAAATAACATTGTAACATTGCCACAGACATTAAAGGATGCAGACGGCATTATTCTTGCAACGACTGTGGAGTGGTATGGTATTGGAGGCTGGATGCAGCAGTTTCTGGATTCCTGTTGGTTGTATGGGGACAAGGAGAAGATCGCGCATATTTACATGTGTCCTATTGTTATGTCAACTACATATGGAGAACGTGAAGCGATGATGAACCTGACTGTTGCATGGGAGATTCTGGGTGGACTTCCATGTACGGGTATCAGTGGCTATATTGCAGATGTGGCTCTGCTGGAGCAGAACCGGGAGTATACTCGTCTGATCGAGAAAAAGGCAGAGGATATGTATCGTACGATCAATCAGCATGTGCCGGTACTTCCATGTTCTAATCAGGCTGTAAAACAGAAAGTATCCTTTACACAAAGCCTGAATCTGACACCACAGGAGGCAGAACAGCTTTCAGAGCTTGCTTCTGATGATGTATATGTGCAGAAGCAGAAGGAGGATATACAGGAACTTGCCAGCATGTTCAAAGATTTAATGGAAGAAAAAGAAACAGAGAGCAGCAATCTTTTCCTTGAGGATCTGAGAGCGCATTTTCATCCCCAGGTGGGATTTGCAGCATGTTATCAGTTCAATATGCCGGAAACTTCCAAACCTCTGATCATTAAGGTAAATAATGGACAGATGGAGTGTTATTATGGTGCAGGGGAGCAGGCAGATGTAGAACTTCAGATTTCTACAGAGGTCATGAATGAGATCGTACAGGGAAGAATGACTTTCCAAAGGGCATTTATGGCTGGCTCCATGAAGATGAAAGGAGATTTCAGAGTGCTTCGTACTCTGGATATCATATATAATTTCAGTGATCAATAAAAGGATGGTGTAGAGGATGACAGATCAAAATTGTATTTTTTGTAAAATCGCCAATGGTGAGATCCCTTCCAAGACTTTGTACGAAGATGAGCAGTTTCGTGTGATCTTGGATCTTGGTCCTGCAACGAAGGGTCACGCATTGATTCTTCCCAAGTCTCACTATAAGAATCTCTATGAATTGCCGGATGAAACAGCAGCAGATGTTATGAAGCTGGCAAAGAAAATGGCAACACAGATGACAGAAAAACTTGGTTGTGACGGATTTAATCTGGTTCAGAACAACAATGAAGTAGCAGGACAGACAGTGGTCCATTTCCATATGCATCTGATTCCAAGATATGAAGGCGACAATCAGCATATTCTGTGGAAACCAACAGAAGTGACGCAGGATGAATTAGAAGAGATCAGAAAACAGATCACAGAATAAGGGCAAATAATAAACAGCAGAGACATCACGCCTCTGCCGTTTTTATGTCCATTATTGATTGGCAGCATTCTCAATTAATTCAACGATGGTATCAATGGAGTTGCGCTGTCCGCAATTCTGCATGGCATCAATATAAGAATGTCTGTTAAAGTACAGTTCATGCACTTTTTCCACCAGAGAGAATGCGGTCAGTTCATCTTCATCAGCTACCATGGAGAAGCCCTGATCCTCGAAACTTCGGGCATTGAGGATCTGATCACCTCTGCTGCTGGCAGCAGGGAGTGGGATCAGCAGGCTGGGTTTTCTGAGTGCGAGCAACTCGCAGATCGCATTTGCACCTGCACGGGATATCACAACATCGGCCATGGCAAAGAGATCTTTTAAATCTTCTTTTACATATTCAAACTGCATATAACCCTTGGTGTTGAGCAGTAGATTATCTACTTTGTCTTTACCACAGATGTGCACGATCTGGAAATCTTCAAGAAGCTGGGGAAGAGCTTCTCTTACCAGCTTATTGACACCGGCAGCACCCAGACTTCCACCGATGACAAGAATAACAGGTTTGCCGTCAGTGAAATGACACAGTTCTAATGCACGGAATTTATTGCCTTTTGCCAGTTCGGCACGAATTGGGGAACCGGTAAGGACTGCCTTATCTGCAGGCAGATCTTTCATTGTTTCAGGGAAATTACAGCATATCTTGGTCGCAACGGGAATGCACAGCTTGTTAGCGAGTCCGGGCGTCATGTCGGACTCATGGATAATACATGGTATTTTTAGGGATGCAGCAGCTCTGACAACGGGAACGCTGACAAATCCCCCTTTGCTGAATACCACGTCGGGCTTTAGTTCTTTTAAGATTTTGTGCGCTTCTGCAAAGCCCTTCAGAACACGAAACGGGTCACTGAAATTCTTCGGATCGAAGTATCGGCGCAGCTTACCAGTAGAGATGCCATAGTAAGGGATACCATAATCTGCTACCAGTTTCTTCTCAATTCCTTCATAAGAGCCAATATACTGTATGTCATAGCCTAATTCCTTTAATCTTGGGAAAAGGGCAATATTAGGTGTAACATGACCGGCAGTTCCGCCACCGGTGAACACAATTCGTTTCATGGAAGCCTCCGATTAAGCATTTTTTATTTGGATCAAAGCTTTTGCAAGCTGGTCTGGACATGAAGTATTTTTAAATCCGCATTTGATACCCTGTAATCTTTCAATTGCATCATCTACCTTCATCCCACGAACCAGACTGCAGATGCCTTTGAGATTGCCGTTACAACCTCCTGTAAAAGATACAGATTTGATGATATCACCGTCTACCTCCAGATCGATCATGGTAGAACAGGTTCCGCTTGTCTTGTACTGCATAAAACAATGCCTCCTAACTATATAATACGTAGCCAGGCGAAGTACCATTCGCAAAATTGCAGGACTTGACCTGGTAATTAAAAATTCTAACAAGGATTATAGCAGAAATCTATTTTTGAGAAAAGAGAACAGCATAAATTTTGTGACTTATTTTGTCATATTAGTAAGAAAGCTGTTTTAATTGCATATATTTACGGTAAAACAATATAATTTGTCGAACGATTCTACCCCTTGTCCTATTGAGTATCCGGATAAAACCGCCTATACTCATAATAAATTGCAGAGAGGAGTGGTAACGTGAAACTGAACGATATTGATCAGTCTTTTATTATGGCTATGGCAGTGATATTCATGGCATTGGGAATTTTGTATCAGGTGGTGATAGGTGTTCTGTATCAACGTATGATACAGTCTACAGACACTCTTTCAGGAGGAGATAATAAGCTGCTTGGACAGTGCAAGGAACGGTTCATTCAGTGTTATAAATTAAATGGGGGTGTATCCAATATTGCCGTATTTGTGGACAAATTCATGAACAGACTCAGGTTTGCGGGAATGAGCATGAGCCTGATGAAGCATTTGTCAGGGCAGTTAATGCTTGCCGGTGTATTTGTAGCAGGCTTTGGTGTATGCAAAGGTATTATTGAAGGCAGTCGCTTTGTGGATCTGCTGCCCTTTTATATACTGAGTCTGTTCGGAATCTATCTGTATCTGAGTGTGTGCTCTATTGTGGATATTGCAGGCAGACGTCAGATGTTAAAGACTAATCTGACAGATTATCTGGAGAATCATGTAGCAGAACGTCTGGAACATGGCATGGCGCAGAAAGAGAAGCTGCTCCGGGAACTTGAACAGGTACGCAATAACCGGAAACAGTTTCAAAATGAAGAGGGAGAACAACAGCCGGCAGAATCATCGCATACCAGACCGGAACCTATCTTTTCGGAGGACGAAGCAATGGAACTGGAGGAACTTCTCAAATCCCTTATGGTATAAGCATGTGTATGCACGAAAAAGTTACGAAAATGCACGAAATTTTTTCAGCAATATGCGGAATCTTTACTTGATATCTGTAATGAACTTTGCTAAAATAATAACGATGATTAAAAAAAGTAATTAACAGATAATAAAGATGTTGATTGGAAAAGGAGAAAGACAAATGAGCAAGGTTACATTTGATTACACAAAAGCCTCACAGTTTATCAGTGAGCATGAAGTGGAATACATGAAGAAGCTCACCCTGGATGCAAAGGAGACTCTGCTTGGTAAGAGTGGCGCAGGTAATGATTTCTTAGGCTGGATCGACCTTCCTGTAGATTATGATAAGGAAGAGTTCTCCAGGATCAAGAAGGCTGCAAAGAAGATTCAGGAAGATTCAGATGTATTATTGGTAATCGGTATCGGCGGTTCCTACCTGGGCGCAAGAGCTGCGATCGAATTTTTAAGACACAGCTTCTATAATATGGTAGATAAGAGTATCCGCAAGACTCCGGAAATCTATTTTGTAGGTAATTCCATCAGTTCTACTTATATCAAGCACCTGATCGATGTAATCGGAGACAGAGATTTCTCCATTAATATGATAAGCAAGTCCGGTACAACAACAGAGCCTGCTATCGCCTTCCGTGTATTTAAGGAGATCATGGAGAAGAAGTATGGTAAGGAAGAGTCAGCAAAGAGAATCTATGCTACAACAGATAAGGCGAAGGGATCTCTTAAGAATCTGGCTACAGAAGAAGGCTATGAGACATTCGTAGTACCTGATGATGTCGGAGGACGTTTCTCTGTATTGACAGCAGTAGGTCTTCTTCCTATCGCAGTTAGTGGAGCAGATATCGATAAGTTAATGGAAGGTGCAGCAAGTGGACGTAAGCGTGCATTAGATCTTCCTTTTGAAGAGAATGATGCAATGCAGTATGCGGCAATCCGTAACATTTTATTAAGAAAAGGAAAAGCAGTAGAAATCCTGTGCAACTATGAGCCAAGTGCCCACTATGTATCTGAATGGTGGAAGCAGCTCTTTGGCGAATCAGAAGGTAAGGATCAGAAGGGTCTGTTCCCTGCAAGCGTTGATCTGACAACAGATCTGCACTCTATGGGTCAGTTCATTCAGGATGGTTCCAGAATCATGTTCGAGACAGTTCTTAATATTGAGAAGTCCCGTGAAGAAGTGATCTTAAATGAAGAGCCGGTTGACCTTGACGGACTTAACTATCTTGCAGGCAAGAGTGTAGATTTCGTAAACAAGAGTGCCATGAACGGAACAATCCTGGCTCATACAGACGGACAGGTTCCTAACCTGATGGTCAAGATGCCGGAAGTAAGTGAATTCTACTTAGGTGAGCTGTTCTATTTCTTCGAGTTCGCATGTGGTCTGAGCGGATACTTATTAGGAGTAAATCCTTTCAACCAGCCAGGTGTTGAGAGCTATAAGAAGAACATGTTCGCACTTCTTGGTAAGCCAGGATATGAAGCAGCAAGAGAAGAATTGTTAAAGAGATTATAATTCATAAATCAATAAAAACTGCCGGCATCTAAACTGCCGGCAGTTTTTATATTGATATGTTCCTTATCCTACATGTCTTTCAAAAGGTTTGAAATCCAGTATTTTTTCAATTTCCGCATAGGCATCAGCAGGAATTTTGAAACCGCTTGCTGCCAGATTATGCGCCAGTTGTTCTTTTTTGCTGGCACCGGTAATTACACTGCTGATAATACCCTTTTGTAAAATCCAGGAGAGAGCCAGAACAGACATGGGAATATTCAGTTCATCGGCAATTCTGCTTAACTGTTCAACTTTATCCAGATTTTCATCAGTTAACAGGTGATTGATCTGTTTATCAGCCTGATGGGTAGCTCTTGAAGCTTCCGGGAGAGGCTGGTTCTTTTTGTACTTTCCAGTCAAAAGTCCCTGTGCCAGTGGAGAAAAAGGTGTAATACCGATACCATATTTTTCACAGATTCCCATCAGTTCATGTTCGATATATCGATCCATCATATGATATTGTGGTTGAACGACAGTTAATGGATGCAGACCATATTGGCGGATAATATTCTGAGCTTCTTCAATTCTTGCACCGCTCCACTCTTCGCTGACTCCATAATAGAGTATTTTGCCCTGATCTACCAGGCCGCTAAGGGTTCTAAGGGTTTCTTCCATAGGTGTGGAAGGATCATAGCGATGGCAATAATACAGATCCAGATAGTCAAGTTGCATATTCTGTAGAGAACGATCCAGATTCTCGATAATATGTTTTCTGGAAAGCCCACGTTCATTTACGCCCTCACCCGTAGGAAAGTATACTTTGCTTGAGATGACCAGGCTGCTTCTGCGGTAATTCTTCAGCACACGACCAAGAAACTTTTCCGCTTCACCTCCGCTGTAGCCATCGGCACAATCAAAGAAATTGACGCCATTTTCATAGGCAAAGCGAATAATTTCAGTTGCAGTCTCTACTTCTTTATAGCCGGTTAAATCTGTCATCCAGCTTCCTAATGCAATTTCACTGACTTTTAACCCGGATTTCCCAACATTACGGTAATTCATTGTTTCATGTCCTCCTTTGACTTATTACAGATTTTGATGTAACCTTAACATACCACTTCAAGTAAGCTTGAAGTCAATAGATTTATTAACGTTTACTAAAATGAAAGAGGAAAGAGTAAAAGATATGGAAAAGGAAAAGACATATACAATACAGGAGATCAGTCAGAGATATCAGTTACCACATTCAACACTGCGTTATTATGAGGAACTGGGGCTGCTTCCCAAAGTAGAGAAAACTCCCAGTCATCAGAGAATTTATAAAGAGGAACATATCAGAAGACTGGATGGAATTGTGTGCTTTAAACGGACAGGGCTTCCGATTGCAAAGATTAAGGAATTCTACCAATATGAACAGAATCTGGAAGAAAATATTGATAATATCATTCTTCTGGTAGACTGTCATGAAAGGGAAATTCAGAATAAGATCAAAGAACTTGAAGCGGATCTGGTGCACATTCAGAAGAAAGTACGGTATTATCATGCAATTAAGGAATCTTATGAAAATGGAACAACGTTTCCTGACTGGAATCAGGTGTGATAGTTCTGTTTTATGACCGGAATCATTATGATTAGTATTGATTTTTAAATATAGAATCGTTAAACTGATATCGTATGAATTAAATTACCGGAAAGGGGTTTTAACATTATGAAAATCGTTGTTTTAGA
>CAYRAW010000110.1:0-9385 GCA_964422225.1 uncultured Roseburia sp. | reverse complement strand
TAAGTACTCTAAGAACAGCATATTACAGCAGGCTGGTCAGTCCATGTTAGCTCAGGCTAATCAGTCTAATCAGGGAGTACTTTCCTTATTAAGCTAATCCTAAGGCATAGCAAAAACGTTGGAATGATGTCAGCATTCACGTTCATGCTACCATAAAAGCAAAGAGCCGCTTGACGAAGCGGCTCTTTTGCTGTGTTATCCCATAAAAAATCAGAAGCCGGACATTTGGGCTGTCCGGCTTTTGCTACTCCTATATTTTTATTTCTTCTTATCCATCAATTGCGGATCTACATCATTGATCCGACTCATTGATTTGTAATACTTGACGGCTACTGCTGCTGCGGTTCTTTTCTGCTTGATCTCCTGTCTTTTCATGCGGAATACTGTCTCAAGTGCAGCGCGGTTGCGTTTTTCCTGTGCTTCTATGGTAACACCCTTAGCGACTGCCTCTCTTATCAGTTCCTGCAGCTTTAACACTTGTTCCCGATACTGCTGTGGATGATCCTTCACTTCCATCTCAATGTACTGATAGGTAGAACTGAAGCCTTCGTCCAGTCTGTTGATCTCATCCACAAATTTATCCTTTGCTTCAACAATCTTATCATAGGCCGTCATATCCATAGGCTGATGCGCAGCGAGTTCTTCCTGCTGCTTATCAAGCTCAATGATATGATCCAACACGATGATCTTTTTTTCAAGGCTTTCTACCAATATCTGCAAATATCCTTCTGTCATGCCTTCTCCCCCTGTATTTACACTCAGTCTTCCCTTCAAGTCCCTGTTCTTCTTGTCATTGCCGGTGCGTAGCCTACTGTATTGCGCTGTCCTCCTGCGATCCTGTTCTGTGCCGCCAGATTATTCCTGTCAGAGGCTACTTTCTTCATGACGTCCTTCCAGTTATCACGCATGGAGCGTAAGTGTTTTACTACTTCTTCCATAATAGCAGGATCTTTGGCAATATTGGCTTCATGACATCTCCTGAGGAGATATGCATATACCTTCTCAAAGTCCTCCCATATAGGGTATTTCCTGTCCAGAGTATCTCTGAAATTCTGAATGATCTTCTCTACCTTTACCACATTCTCATGAGCAGTGGCAGGTTCATTATTCTGCATTGCCACAATCGCAATATTTCCAAACTTGATAGCACCTTCATACAGCATGAGCGTAAGTTCTGCAGGTGAAGCTGTCATAATTCTGGTATTCTGATATTGTGCATAACCATTTTGTTTCAACATGCGCTTTCCTTCTTTCTGTTCTTTCTCTTCCGGCAATTCCCTTATCGCTTACCGATCAGCTGCTTAACAGGCTGGAGATAGAGCTGGACTGAGACTGTAATTTGGCCAGTGCTGTTTCCATGCTGGTAAATTTGTCATACCATCTGTCCTCATAGTCTTCCAGTTCATCTTCTGCATCACTGATCTTGGTCGTATAATCACTATACTCACTTTTTAACTGTTTATCATTGTAGATCTTGTAAATACTGCTGTAATCAGTAGACTCACTCATGGTTGCATCCAGCTTACTGTACAGGGTCTTGCATAATGTGGCAAAGAAGTTCGCAGTGCCTTCCGGATCCTGTGCAATGGCGGTTTTTAACTTATCTTCATTGGAAGATGTATATTCATCTTCCGAATCACCGTTAATATGATATGCATGATGTTCATTATCTTCTGCTTCAAAATAGCTCAAGGTACCGATACCGTAGTCTGACAGATAATGCTTCGTGCCACCATTCTCCTTGTACCATGCATTAATTTCACTGGTGGTCATGTTCTTTTTCTCACTGTCTGAGAGATTATTTTCATAATATCCATCCATCATTGCAGATGTCAGGGTATTCATAACCGTATACAGGCTGCTGTCTTTGCGCAGCAAGGCACTCTTGATCTTATCTTCCCACTGTTCTATCTCGTCATCTGTCATGCTTTCTTTTTCGTCATCCGTCAGCATATCGTAATCTCTGGCAGAGTCTGCATTGTAGAGTTTGTCTATCTCATTGATCAAATCATTATACTCTGTCAGGAAATCCTTGATCGTAGTATAGATTCCATCATAATCTGTGGAGGTTACCAATGAGATTTCATCATCAGTAACACCTACTGTATTGATCGTTAATCCGTTAATGGAGAATGTATTGGAATCCGATACAAAAGTAGCTCCATTTAATACAATTTCTGCATCCTGTCCTTCAATCTTGACGCAGGAATTCGTAGAACCATTGATATCTGTATAGGTTGCATCAGGATCTAACCCTAAGGAAGCCAGTGCTGTACTGTCATCCGAAGTCAGGGTAAAGTTCTTGGCTGCACCTGTTCCTTTTGAATTGATGAAGAATCTCTGATTGGTCGTATCAAAGCTTGCATTCACTCCTGCCTCTTTGAACTTGGTAACCAGATCATTGATCGTCATATCAGATGTAATCTCAATCTCTGTAGTCTGGGCATCCGAACCTGTTCCGGTTGTAAGCGATATCGTCTTACCGATCAGATCGCTGTCTATCTCTGACAGTTTGTCGGTTACTGCCCAATCCTCCTGGGTGGTTACTTCGCTGCCATCCGTACCTGTCGTTGTGGTAGCCTTACCGTCCAGCTTGGCACCTGTCAGATAACCGGATTTCGCCAGTTGATTAACCTTGAGGGTCTGTGTTCCATCAACAGCCCCTTCACTGGCAACTACCGTTGCCTTAGTCGTATCAGAGCAGGTTGTGGTTTTTTGGCTGTAGGCACTTGTCAATCTCAGGTTTGAGAGTGTCGTGCTGTACATACTGTATATCTTGGAGTTTAAATCCTGCCAGGCAGTCTGTTTCCACTCCAGCTTCTTTTGTTCATTCTTTAAAGTAGTAACCTTCGTACTCTTAGCTGATACTAACTGCGATACGATACTCTCTGTATCCAGCCCGGAATACATACCGGTCATTCTTATTGTATCTGACATGTGTATTTCCCTCCCATGCAAGTGCAGACCTTATAGTTTCTGATCTAAAAGGACTCCTGCTATCTCCATGCTTTTTGCCAGCATATCCAATGTCTTCTCAGGCGGTATCTCTTTGATGACCTCCTGTGTATCCTTATCCACCAGCTTGATCATCACTCGGTTGGTAGCTTCATGGATACCGAATTTGGCCTCCGAATTGGGAAGCTGTTCATTCATTTTCTCTATTGCCTTCTTTAATTTCTCATTCTCTGCCGTCTGGAACTCTGCATGAGTCAGCGGCTGCTGCAGGGCAGATGTTGTCTCATATGACGTATATCCTGCTTCTCCCTCCGTGGACTGAGCATGAATCGTATTGTCTGCTTCTGTTGTGTTCTGAACTGTCTGCCGTGATCGTGCCACAGACACATTCCTTACCGGTTCTACATACATGTTATTCACCTCCATGTTTTCATCACGTATATAAGAACTGTTCCAAACCATGCAGGTTGTGACAGATCATGCCTGTTTGCAGGCATGTCGGGCGCAATATATATGGTTTTGGATAGTTATTGTTACTTCTAAGGTATATATCGGTCAGGAAACAAAAAATGTTTATAGAAGCTATAAACATTTTTGTAAAACAGAAAAGTCCGTATTTACTTTATCAACAAGTTTGCAAGCTGTTCTACACCTGCGATATCGGAAGCAGCCCTGTTCGCCTCCTGTATCTGGATATATACTTCTTTACGATACACGGGAATTTCCTTGGGTGCGCTGATCCCGATCTTCACCTGCTCTCCTTTTATCTCCAATATGGTAATTTCTATGTCATTATTGATCATTAAGGCTTCGCCTTTTTTTCTGGATAATGCCAGCATACCTTTCACCTGCCTTCTTTTTTGTCTTGTGATGCTCTATGCATTAATTGCCATCAATGTATCGTAAATGGCATATTTGATGCTGTATTCCTCATCGTCACAGATGAGCTGGACTGCCTTTCTGTTATCTGTGCTGATTATGATCGGCGCACGCAGATTTACAGTAGTTCCGGTAATGTCCTTGGGTACTGTGACTGTGACAAGCATTAATATATTATCTGATTCCAGATTACCTCCCAGCGGTGTCAGCAGTTCTCTGTCAAAATGCGGCATATAACCGGGCATCGCCAGTTCCGGATTCATGACAGGCATCGCAAAAGCCGGTTCCTGTATGGACTGAAGCCATTTAATACCGGAATCATTGCCTTTCTCCGCATTATAGATCAGTGTGAAGTCCTTTAACTGGGGAAATCCCAGAATACCACTGTCAAAACGGATGATTTTCTCATCTTCGATTGCTATTTTGCCAAAAATTCTTGTGTTGATCTCTACCATAGTTCATCCTCTCCATTCGAGCCATCCTGATATTCAAGCATTGATTGAACTATTCCATTCTGAATAGTTTCATAGTATATGTATTATTGTAGCACATTTATGTATACCATGCTATAGTTTTCTAATAATTTAATACTATTTTTTATAGAAAATCTAATAATGTTGTTTTCATGACGTAACTGATAGAGGAAAGTGCAGCCTGATAAGTCAGTTCCACACTGTTAAGCTGGATTGCCAGTTCCGTGACATCCGCATCCTCATTATCCGATACCAGCTCTTCAAAATTGGTCTGCTGTGTGCTTAGTCTGTTCTGGATCAATTCCAGTCTGGATTCACGGCTTCCGACATCCGTTCTGGCCAGTGTTGCCTGACTTGTATAACCCTTAAAGACCGTCTGCAGTGCCTCACATCTCTCCTGCAGGTTATCCTTGGCAAGAGATCTGGCTTTGTCAAGGGCAGCTAACTGCTGATTCAGGGTATCCAGTTGGGTTCCTTCATATTCTCCGGAATCGATCAGGGATTCCACAGTGCTGTAGGTTTCTTCCAGAGAATCATATTCCTCGAGAAGATCATACACTTCTCCTATATCACGTCCCATGTTATGAGTATATATCTCATCTGCCGTAGTATTTACACGGATAGACTGGTTACTTCCGATATCGTATTCTATAATCTGCTGGGCTGTATTTCCATTGGGATTGGTCAGTTTCTCCTCATTGTAAATGAGGGGATCATCCTCACTTCTCGTATCAGTATAGCGTTCTGCATAAAAATAATGGATCGGGTCCAGATCATCCGTCTTCCATTCGCTCTTATCATAAGTAATGCGTATCTCATCATCTACAGACAGAGCTGCCAGTTTATTCTGGACATTCTTACCTATGAGAAGTTCACCTGTTTCTGCTACATAAGTGATATTGTTGGCATTGTCATCTCCATATACAGAAGCATAGGCATCATCCGATGCTGTCTTGGAAAATTCAGTAATCTCCAACGAGGACTGCGCACGATCCGCAAAGGCAAAGGTGGTATTGCCTGATGTGTCTGTCTGTGCTGTAGTCTGTAAGGTTGTGGTTACCGGTGGATTGCCCTGCTCTGTTATCGTGATCACGCCCTCTGTATCCAAGGTAATCGAGGTATTCGCATCTATCGTCTGAGTGGCTCCTGCTGTCAGGGCAAAAGTAATCTGTGCGCTGCCATCCTTAGGGGTAAGTGTGATCTGCATGTCTCCATTCGCATCTGCATCCTGATCTATAAATACGGAATAACTGGTCGTACTGACAGACGCTCCATTCTGATAGACACCGCCTACCTCAACTAAGGAAGTATCCACATCCGTAAAATAACTGAGTTTGATGTTAGTGTTATTAACAGCATCATCCGTGGAATAATCCAGGCTGTCATAAGCCAGTCTGATTCTTGCCACGTCATAGCTTTTGACCTGATATTCTGTATAGGCGCTGTAAGAAGCCGTAGAGAAGTTGCCGGCATTGATGTTTGCCAAGTCCCCTGTCACAACATGGGTGATCGTATCAATATAGGAGTTATCTCTTTGTTCCGTGATAGAATAACGTTCTGTTTTATCTTCCTGAAAGGTCAGTGAAGTATCTGTGCGGTAGCCGGTAAAAATGCTTCTTCCTGCACTGGTAGCATTACCCGTGGAATAGATTTCTGACTGGTAATTTGTAAGATTCTGTAATATGGCAGTTCTGTCATCTGCTGTCAGAGAACCCTGTGCGCACTGTGTGATATATCCGCTCATATCTTCTAAGATCTCATTCGTTGTTGCAATTGCAGATTCTGTCAATTCCAGCCAGCTCTGCGCATCATTGGAATTCTTCTCGTAATACTGATCTATCTTATTCAAGGTCGAATTCAGCTTCAGGGAACGGATCGCAATGACCGGGTCATCTGAGGGTCTGGTAATTTTCTTCATAGTGGAGAGCTGTGTAGTCAGCTTCTCCTGCAGTGTTTTATTTGTATTCAGATTATTCAAAGATGTATTCTGCATCATCTTTGTCGTAATTCTCATTGCCATGATTATCTCCCGCCTTTCTTCATATCATTCGTAACCTGCAGGCTTTGAGCTGCAGGCACAAAGCTGCGTGTAAAAATTCATTTTTCACACTACACTCCGGTTTCCTCGATCAGTTTGTCATATACCTCGCACAGCACGGATATCATCTTGCTGGACAGATTGTATGCATTCTGATATGTGATCATACTTGCTGCCTCTTCATCGGCATCTACGCCGCTGATCGAGGTGCGGTTGTTTGCAATGGTCTGCTCAATATTGCTGTAGATAGACTGAAAATTGTTCGCGCTCTCTGCATTCAATGCTGCATCTCCCATCAGACAAACCAGAAAATCTTCTGCCTTGCAGCCTCTAAAGGTCATCTTATCCGTGTTGGTTGACAAGTCCTTCAATTCCTCTAAAATATCGTATTTGCTGACACCTCCGGTCTCTACTGTATGGGTTGCCATACTGTCAGCATCATTCTCCACTGACTGCTCCACATTGAAATTACCCGCAGTCAGCCTGAAGTATCCATCATCCGTAGAGCTGTAGGTTGTGGCATCTGTGCCTACTGTCAGCTTGTACTGTTCTCCGTTTACGCTGTTTGTGCCTGTATAAAAAATATCGCCGGTATGGTCATCTCCTCTATAGTCAGTAGATCCTTCTACGCCGTACAACTGATTAAAGCTTTCTGCATAGTCTCTGACCCATTCATTCATCTGTTCGAGATAATAGGGAATGCCCTGATAGTCAACCTGTTCTCCGACTTTGGCTTTCTCATAGACCAGACTTGTAGAAACGGGTTCTGTATTATTCTGCGCATTTCTAGCCTCATCCAGTTGGAATGTATAGGTTGCAGATTGTCCATCTTCTGCCAATTCATAAGTCCAGCTACTGTAATAATATTCTTCTCCACCCAAATTGATCTTGCCGTTTGACAAAGGAAGAGTGGATTTGGACATATCCATCAGATAATCATCCGTTACTTTCACAGACACCTGCTGATTATCCGGATCCACGTGAGATATTCTGCCATTAAAGGCTTCTCCATTGTTACCGTCTCTCATTTCAAAAAGACCTTTTAATTCTCCCTGCGTAGATTTGGCGAGCACACCGAGGTCATCACCTGTATCTGTCCATTGCACATCATATAGTCCTTCTGCATCATTGGAATTGCTCTGCTGATACGAATCTCTTGGTACACAGGTCAGTTCACGGTAATTGTATCCGTCTATCAGTGTCTGTCCTCCCGCTATCTTGACAGCAAAATTGGTAACCCCTGTTGATTCTCCTGTTCTGGCATCTACAATATCTGTTTCCTCGACAGACACATCTATGATCGCCGACAGTTCATCTACCAGCAGATCACGTTTGTCACGTAATTCATTGGCTTTGCTGACTCCATCCATTTCAATCGTATTGATTTCTTTGTTTAATGTGGTAATCTCCTGTGCGATACCATTGATTTCGTCTATTTTAATTTTGATCTCATCATTTACATCAGTCTGCATAGACTGGAAGTTATCATACAGCAGATTAAAATACTCACATAAGTTGCCTGCTTTCCCTATGAAATCCAATGCATAACTGCTGTCACCCGTATTCGTACTAAGGGATTCCAAGGATGCCTCATACTCATCAAAAATAGTAGTAAAGCCCTTTACTGCATTGGTACCCTGGGTATCATTCAGATAAGTTTCTATGATTGCAGCATAATACTGTTTCTTATCATATTCTCCCAGTTTGGAATTGTTGTTCCAGTATTTGATATCATAAAATACATCCCTGACACGTTCTGAACTTAACGTATCTACACCGGTTCCCACACAGCCATAAGAGGTATAGGTTCTGATTGCAGCGGAAGCTGTCTGGTTTACCTGCTGGCGGCTGTAACCGGTGGTTTCAATGTTAGAGATATTATTGGCTGTTGTGTTCAATCCGGAATTAGCTGCCACTAACCCGCGATATGATGTATTTAATCCTAAAAATGTAGATGGCATTGCTCATTCCCCTTTCTATTGCGCCATGCTGATCACAGAATCCAGCAGAGTGTTAATCACGTTGATATAACGGCTTGCTGCATTATAGGCATTCTGATACATGATCATATGTTCCAGTTCTTCGTCAGAAGATACCCCGATCACAGACTGTCTGTTGGCCTCAGCCTGTTCTACTGCAAGCTGCTGATAGTCATAGACATCCTTGAATACATTGCCCATTGTAGCCATCTGATTCACGATTTCTGTATAGCAGTCTTCAAAGGAGGTTGCTTTCGTGGCATTAGGATTGATGTAGATCTGCGCCTCTTCAAATGCCTGCACCAGCTGCTGCCCCAGATTATAATCTGTAGAACCATCTTCTGTAACAAAGCCAAGTTTGGATGGGGTCTGTACCAGTTCCTGATTGATCTGAAGTGTTGCACAGTTATACAGATTCTTGGTGGCATTGGGATTGTCCGGATCATATTCTTCGACATATTTCCAGTATTCATCTGTCGCTTCTCCATTCTCATCATAGATGCGATACAGTTTCTCTCCGTTATCCTGTGCCGTCTCTGCCTCTGCTTCCGTATAAGTTACCTTCTCATAAGGTTCATAAGAGGCCTTAAGGAAAAGCTGCATAGGAGTTCCATCCTCATTGCACAGATATCCGCTCTTGGGATCACAGTTGTCTGCCAGAACTTCATTGATTTTGGTAACTACTGCATGTACCAGATTGTCAAATTCTGCTTCTATATTCATCATCAGGGAATTTGCAATATAATCATTATAATATTCACTCTCATTTCCTTGCGTATCCTTGTTGTATTCCAGTGCTGTAATCCCCAGTGAATCGAGTTTGTTCTGGGTCATATTGTCGGTCAGATCCTGATAATTGGCAATATGGTCGCCTCTTGCAAGCAACAGGGCACGCAGGCTGCCGACATCTGTACCTGCATCTGTGGAAATAGTTTCATTTAGCCTGAATACTTGGGCAACAGAAATATCAAGGACTTCATTCCCATTCTCATCAGTGCTCCTGATGGCATTCTGTTCCCAGTAGGGGGTGTAGAAGCCCGTCTACACCCCCTACTGGGAAC
>CAYRAW010000109.1:0-9440 GCA_964422225.1 uncultured Roseburia sp. | reverse complement strand
AATATGGGTATCTTAAATCCTGCCACTTTTTTCTCTCCCTTTTATAAAATTTCTATTTCATCAATAAGTGCCGTCTGTGTCTCTCCCAATACTGCAAAATGATTGTCCCAGAATATTCTCACTCTATAATCCAGAGGAAGGAACAGTTTTTCTATCATCTCAATCTGTTCTTCGTCTGTATGGTTGTTCTTTCGATTCATATACAGATACAGCTCTTTATCATCCAGTTCGTTCTTATAGATGATGCCCGTCTGCATAATAGCTACCAGAGTCTCTGTAAAGATACTTACTGATGCGCCGTTTCTTTGCTGCTGCCAGAGAGAATGTGCAATATAATACTTTTGCGAATTGGACATTTGTATAAATATACTTCTGATCTGTTCTCCATACTCGCCCCGCTCTATTGCTGACCATCTCTGCCGTACTTCATATTCCTGATAAGTCACGCCACTTTTGTAGGTAAGTGCTGTCAGATAATGCATGTAGATGTCAAAGAGCCATTCCCTGTGTTTCTCTGAAATATTCTGATTACCGAATAATGGCTGCATAATGCGATCATAACGATAGAAGCTGTTCATAGTAATATGTGTAATACCATCCGGTGTCTGTTGTATGCCATTCACGGCATATTCGCTGTAAGGGCTGTAACTTTCCGCCTGATGATACCGTATTTTATCTTTGTCCCTGCTAATGGTATTCCATAGCTCTTCCATCACCATTCTCCTCTCTCTGCTCCTGATTACTGCAATTCACCTACACAGCAAAATTCCGGTAACTGCCATTGTACTTTACTGATCAGGTAACTCATGACATCCTGATTCAGGTAACACTGCCTGTCCTTTGCCTGAAAAAGAAATACCATATAAGGTCTTTTAGTACTGACTCTGATCTCATCCTCTATAAAGGCATCCATGCCATATGTCTCATAGTTCCTGTTGGTGTATTCCTGCTGTACTTTAATATCAAGCAGTTCCACATAATTTTCATAGCCCAACTGTGAAATATATCTTTTCACCTCGGCATAAGTATGAATGCAGTTAGACTGTTGCTGCTGATTCACGTTCCCAAATATGGGATATTCATATATATTTTTATTTCTGACATCATATCCCATTTCTACAAGCTGCCATCTGACAGGATCCATAGCATCACACAGAATATGCATATCCCCATCCATTCGATACAGATTCCATATCTTAACATTAGAGTTAACTGCCAGATAATCTCTTCCCTCTTTAAAGTGCCCTTTATAAATACAATGATCATAATGGATCTGGTCTATTGTAAGTTCCGGATAAGCACCTGTTTTCTCCTCTACCATTCTGATATTCCATGTCGGGATCAGGTCAAAATGGGCATATTGCTTATATTCTTCAAAATCTACTGTAATCTTCTGTATCATTTCATCTGCCGGACACTGTGTCTTTACGATTTTTACATCAAAGAACTTGTATAAATATGGTGCACATACTGTATTCCAGCTTACAGCATTCTGCATGAATGCATCATATAATTTCTGTACCTTCTGCAGATAAGACTGATTTCTCTCTATGGAAAAGAATGCCGGATATTCTCCATCCTGTGTGTATATGATTCCTTTGAAGGTTCTTTTCTCACGTTCTATCTGCTGTATTTGTACATAACTCATTTCAAAGAATACCTTCAGAACAGCATATGGTTTCCCTTGTGCCAACTGTTCTTTCATTTCCTCAATATCAACCTGCATATCTGCCAGATCCCCATACTGCATGGGAACCATTGCTTCCTCTGTCAGATCAATACGATCCTTGCGTGCTATCCCTGTTATTACCTCATAGCGGCCTTGCTGCTTTTTTGAAGTCTGTTCAAGTCTGTTCTCTATTTCAGCCATATATGCAGAAGTCTGTTCATAAAAAGGAATTAACGTTTCACGCATCACCTCTTTTAAAGCGCGTCTTTCTCCCTCATCGCTGATTTCCATCATCCTGTCTGCTATATATTTTTCAAATTGAAAATCCGGTTTTAAAAAATTCTCTTCCACGAAATCTCCCTTTTCTATAAAATTGTTACCTTATCCTGTCTGACTACATTATTATCTTCATCATTAAACTCTATAAAGAAGGTACAATTCTCCTGTTTTTCATCTAACTTATAAGTAATGCTCTCACCATCTTTAAGGATTGCATTCAATGTATTCTTATCATCGGCACTCCACATGGCTATTGTGCTTCCCGGTCTGTGCTGAAAGAACTGAGTAATAAGATTTTTCTTAAAATCCTGTGTCTCATATTGTATTATTCGCTCCATATAGGTACTTGTCTGTACCATTGAGCACAGTAATCTATAGTTTCTGTTATAGGAAAATACTCTGTCTGTAAGAACTGTCATCTTACCCTGGTGCTGCCCAAACAGGAAACCTCTGCTCTTTTGCAATGCTTCCTCCAGAATTTCCCGGGAATATTCTATTGTCTCACTAAGCATAGCCGAATAAATGATCTGATTATGGTTTTGTGCTGTCAGTCGATAACCTACTCCCGGCTGGGTATCATCAATTCCCTTCCTGTAATACTTCTTAAGGTACTGTGGACATTGGCATGCTGCCACGATTCCTGCTGCAATGTAAGCGGCACCTATTCCTATTTCATCTAACCAGAGTGTTTTTTCTCCTGTTACTTCCATGGTCTCTTTCAGATCGTTATATGCCACTTCCCTGCCTATTGTAAGGCATGCCTGCTCTTGAGGGATCACTATGAAATTCGGATAACATGGAATGAGATAATCCTGCGCGTTTATATGATCCAGCACAGTCAAGGATTCATTGATCCCATTGATTCCATTTCTTTGAAATTGTGAAAATGTATTTTCTTCAACCAATGCCAGACTTAAGAAACTCTGTATTTTGTATTTTCCCAAAATATCCAGTAATAATGCTATCTCTTCCGGTTTATTTCTATCGTACTGGAAACGTTCTCTTTTGGAACGAAATCTTTCTCTGATATTAGTCATACTTTCTCTTCCAGCCGATATCATATTGGGAATGATCGCATACCACAGGGTTTGATGGTAGAAGTTCTTGGAATTTACTGTGTTAAGATAAACATCCAGCTTCTCTCTGTTCTTCTCATGCAATAATTCTTCTATTCGGAAATTACCTATGACCAGAGATGGCTTCATCCCCTCTGTATCCTGATACTGATCAAAAAACTCCTTAATACCCAGCATAGTCTCCATAATGGGCTTGGCTTCTATCCAGAATTTTCTCATAATATCCGTATATAGATTACAATAATCTTCATAACCTCTCTGGATCATTTCAAATTCTTTATTATTGTAATATACATTAAGCATGAAGCAATCCAGAAATAACTGCTTATTTTTGACGGGTTTATGATGTTGTGCTTCCTCCATACACTGCATGATGGATTCTTCAAAATCATCAATATCCAATGCGATTTGATCTGCCTGCACATATCTGTACCTGGCAGCTTTTCTGATGACACGTATCTGCATTTTGCCATAATCATTCAGAATTCCTTTATCTTTACCCCTGTCCTTGTCTGATAAAGTAAGGATATGACAGGTATCTTTGATATAGCTGATCAGTAGAAATATACCATCATCATACTGCAACATCAGTTTCTCTACTTTTCTTTTTATGGCTTCCGTAAATTTACCGCCCTGTTGCTGCACTTCCTGAATGATCTGATTTCTGGCATCTATAAAAGCATTTGTATCTTCCTTTGGAATCATATTATCCAGAAGATCCATAAAACCTGTAAGAAGATATTTCTTTTTCTTCTTGGCTTCCATAATATATAAAAGCATGGAGAAGAGCGAATCTTCTTCATTAAGCGAGATATGCTCCTCTCCACTGCCCAGATGTCCCCTGGAAAATTGTACGGTTCTGTAATTGGTATCCAGCAGCATATTGACTCCGGGTGTGAACTTCTTTATGAATTCATCAAAAGAATTTACCTCCAGCCTTCTGTTGATCTCCCACAAATCTTCATCTGTAAGGCTTTGCCGTCCATCCTGTTCTCCGATCAACTGCAATAAATTACCCACGTCCGGATTTACTTCTTCAAATAAAATCGTCCTATTCGTCTGCTGCATATCCTAATCCTTTTCTTTTTACTTCATTCCATCAAAGAAATCCATTTCCCAACTGTCATTTTCAAATGCATAAAATGCATCTTTGCCCAGTTGAAGAACATTCTGCATTCGCCGTACCGGTACTACCCAGAATCCCCACTGATCCTGTGCAGCAAATACAAAGAACTTTACTTCATTTTCACGAATGACATCAAAATCATCCTGTACAAAAAGGGAAGCATAATTTTCATATTTATCCAGTATTTCTTCATACGTTGTATTTACAAAGTCTTCTTCACGCGAAATATAGGTATAACGATATTTTAAATTACCGCTTCCATCTTTCAGGAATAATTCCAGTTGTCTGATTCCACTGTGTCTTGAAAGATGTCCAAAAGTCTGGGTTCTGTCCAGACTGTATATAAGCATCTTCTCCTCATTCTCATGTGTATACCCGCTGATGGAATACGGTATCGCAGGAACACTGTATTGCAGCGTAACATCTGTATAACCCATTTTACGTGCATTGACATACTGAATTGCCCCGCGTACACAGGTAAGTTTAAGGTCCATCAGATTATTATTGTCTTTTCTTTGCTGTTTAAATTCTATGCTTTTACCGGGTACAAATTCTTTTAAAGCTTCTCTGAAAATATCAATTTTACAGGATTGTCCCGTTAATTTGATCATGGAATACTGTTCCAACTGTCTTTTCTTATAAAAATCATTGAGAAATTTATTTACAATTTCATAAATATCTGCTTTTAACAGCAATTCTATTTCTTTAATATTGAACACTACATCCGGAAAGCTGTGCTCGTATTCCAAATGTCCATCCGGAGTGCGTACTACCAGATTCCAACGTTCAATCTGTGTTACCCTCAGGTCTCCCTCTTCATCTTTGTCACTGCTGCTGAAACTGTTACGGATCACACCTTCATTCATGTAGAATTCTTTCTTCATTCTGTCTGCGATATCAAATAAGAAATAGAAATTATTCTTTACCATGAAATATTCATCCCTGGTACTGTTCTCGTATTTTTTAAACTTGGTTGGAATTACCTGTTCTGCTGCCTCATAAGCTTCTTCCAGTCTGCGATATACCTCATCTTTACCGAACTCATCCACATAACGGAAGATATCTTCACTTGCAACCTGAATAATGTCATCAATACGCAACAATTCCTGATGTGTATAATGCGCAGCGAACATGATCTTGATATATTGCATGATACGATACGTGATGTTGTTACCGCCAAAATTAGTATCACCATTTTCATAAGTCGTTTCTATATTGACTTTATAAGATACATTATCATTGTCGATGATAAATCTGCTGGATGCGAGATCTGTGGTACCACCACCACAGTCAATAATAAGTGCTTCTATCTGTTCTCCGGGATAATACCGCTTCTTCTCTATCATGTTGTGAATAGAGTTATAGATTACCGCTGTTCCTTCATCAAGCATATGCTTTGTATCAATATCATAATCATACAACAGTTCGGCAAACATCTGATTATACTGCTGTTTTAATTTGACCGGACTTGTAAGATGTAAGTGACGGAAACGACATTTGAACTGCTGCTGTGCACACTTGATTACATACAGGAGATATTCTCTGATAATGGACCCTCTGGTAACCATAAGAGTATTTCCCTTTTTATCTATAAGTTCCTGCATCTGGTCATAGCTGTTAACCCAGCGTTTCATCTCATAGAACATACTGAAAGACTCATCATAATATTTGATTCTTGTGTCTTTTTGTGCCTTGTATCCGAAATGATATTCTATCTGATCTGCATTGCTGCAATCTGCCACACATACCAGTGTAGGCAGCATAGGTATCCACTTCTTACCATCCTTTGTATTATCAAGGAACTGTACTATATTTACTGCATCCAGTTTGATTCCTTCATTTAAAAGGTCATTATTATCATGCCTCTGGATATATCCGTAATCCAGATATGCCCCTGCTGTTGTATTGGAAGTACCAAAATCTATTGACAAAATAGCTTCTGTTTCTTCTACATCGCGTATTTCCAGATCAGCAAGCGGTATTTTATAATAGTTGATAATTACATTCTGCTTCTGTTCAATATCATAATAATACTGATACAAAATATCGGATTCCTTTTTTTCAAAGAACATCAGATAATAGAATTTATGATCACTTGGAAGAATAGGCTGGCTTCCATCTCTCTCCAGATAGAACTTCTCAGGTTCCATTCCATCACTGACCAGGTTAAGAATAGAGCAGATAGCGCCATCCTCACTTACTAACAAAACATTGGATTCTACCAGATGATTGACTACTACCTTAGAAATATCATCTTTCTTGCTTCTGTCAATTCCTACCTGATATTTATCATACAGGGTCAGATCCAGATTATTATACAGGATAAGTCTGGCCGGATTATGTATCGTTCCTTCATCCTTAAGGCATGTACCTCTCTTTCGAAATAACAGATTGGAGATTCTGTCCATCCCCCCTTCTGCTACACGCCTGATGAGCAATGCCTCTTTCTCTCCTCTATATCTTAATATTGTTTCAATCAGTTCATATCGGTTCAGTGGATCTGTGATTCCTTTGATGATCATTTCTTTAGTACAGATATCTCTTAACTGATATGTGGTCATCTCTTCCAGATCTTTTCTCTTATATGTATTGGAATATTGCTTAACCGGTGCATTATCCAAATATAAGGAATAGGAATGTTTTCCTGCCATTCTCCTTCTCCCTTCTATCAGAATCCTATGGTGTGGTTTCTACAGATACAGGTGCATCCAACGCCTGTTTGATAGATGCTATGGTATTGGTAATGGATGTAACAACATCTGTTTTACCCAGATTACTGTAAATAGCTTTGGCCGTATTCAACTCGTCTATCGCATCCATACTGCTTCCATAGCTCATATATGTCATTGCATCCAGAATTGCCTGCAATGCTTTCTGTTCATCATCCCCATAGAGCAATTCTTCTATCTTGGCATCAATTGCATTGACTTTTGTTGTATTTCCAGTCTTAACATAGACCTCTCTGGCACTGTTATAAGCTTCTCGCGCTTCATCTACATTGCCTTTGTGTGCAGCCTGCGCTGCCGCCTGCTCATAGTTAACTGCCTCTGCTTCCGCTTCCTGGTTCGTCTGTGTACTCAGTTTCTCATTTACATTGCTGATCTTAACTGTTAATGCAGAAATTGCTGCATCAGCTTCCGGAATATTATAACTGGTTTTCGCCAGATTATACATATCCATTGCTGTATTATAATCGGTAAGAGTCTGGGAATACATATTCTGATTAAGGGATTCATCTCCCTTTGTCTCATAATTCTTACCATCTTTCATTGCTTTCTTCCCATTTGCCGTATTGAGATAATCATCTGCTACATTGCGGTTGGTCGTATCATCAATGCCATCTACTGCCTTAGATGCAGCAACAAACGCTTCTACTGCATCATCATAATTCAATGCTTCCAGAGAATCGATACCATTCTTCATATTATCTGCATACTCCTGATATGCCGTCATAGCATTAAGATATGATACATCTTCACCATAATCCTCTTTTAAAGTATTGGTATTGCTGATGGCTGATGCAAATTTATTAGCTGCCTTCTTATATTCACCTTCTGCCAATGCTTCCATTGCTTCTGTCAAATATCCTGATATCGCATTATACAATTCTACTTTTTTAGCATGACGGTATGCATCGGAACCTTCTTTTGCATTGATCTTATCAGCCAGCGTAATTGCTGCATCAAATTGTCCATCAGCTCCTGTATAGTTTACTTCATTTAAATAAGCAACTCCGCGTTCTTCATATTTGAGCATTTGCCGGATGTTTTTTTGATTGGAACGATATCTGGCAAACCATATTGTAAACGCGATCATTGCCACTGCCATAACAACTGAAACTATTATTTTGATAATTTTCTTATTCTTGCTTGCCTTGGGATTGCGGTATACCTTATTAATAAAAACAGTTGCAATTGTATAGTTCTCAAGAACCCCCTGCTGCTGACTAAGTACAACGTCTTCCAGGTTGGTACATACCTGTTCAGGCTCAGATACTCCATCCGCTGCATCAAGCAGTTCCGCATCTCCTACACTTTCCCAGATGCCTCTTGTATACAGGAAAAGAATATCTCCATCATCCATTTTTCTCTTGGCTGATATAACCGGACTGAAATGTCCTGACTGTCCTAAATAGCAATACAGATTATGGCGCTCTTCATGTGTCTCCAACTGATCCAGAGATATTTCCGATTTATCCGCCATGTTCTGACTTAGAGATGTGTCCTTTGTACGATACTTAATACGTCCATTGCGCATTAATACCAGTCTGGTATTTCCTGCATGTGCCCAGCGTACATTTTTATAATCACTGATTACTACAACCATACTTGCTTCCAGACGCATTTCTTTTGCTTCGTCTAAAAGCGCATGATGTGCGGTCATCATATATTGTTTCAGCTTACTTTTACTAATTCCCGGATCTTCTGAGAAAGCAGTAATAACCGCAGTAACTGCTGCCTTTGCACTTTCTCTTTTCTCATCTGTATCAATGCCATCTGCAATACAATAACATGCATAATCCTTTAATTCTACAAATGCAAAATAATCTGCATTATGCAGATAGCTGCCGGGTTCGGATATAAACTTTGTTTTAAATTCAGAATTTTCCTTACGCATCTATATCTCCTACTTCACTTCCAGAATGATGATCGTAGAATTATCTTTACTGTTCACCTTTTTATTCTCGATTGCTTCCATGATCATTTCTGCTTTCTTCTGTGCGGTACCTTTTCTACTCATGATATTCTCAAGTTCAATTTGACCAATGACTTCTACGCCATCAGAATATATGAGTATCTGATCTTTTTTCTTTAACAGAATAGGTCTGTCTGATTCACTGGCCTTCTTGAATCCATCATATCCCAGATAATTAACAAGTCTTTTATCCATTGGACCACCCATTGCTGCTTCTTTATTGATCGCACCTGCAAGATATTGATCTTCAAGCCAGTTCTTCACATTCTCCTTACGATTGATCTCGATCAGTCTCTTATTTCTGATAACAGCAATGTTACTGTCACCTACAGAAGTCCAATACATTTTTCCCTCTGTAAGCACAACTGCTACTGCCGTCGTGCCACCCTTTGCTTCTCCGAATTCGTCACGGATTCTGCCATTGGATAAAACTGCTGATGTCTGAAAATAATAGCTGATATTATCTGTTGCATTTCTTCTCTCAAATTCATCCAGATAAGTCTCTACTGCTATTTTACTCGCCAGATTTCCATTAATATATCCTCCGATTCCATCTGCCACAATTGCCATAACACCGTAAGGCATAATACTGGTT
>CAYRAW010000108.1:0-9477 GCA_964422225.1 uncultured Roseburia sp. | reverse complement strand
CAGCCAGATGTACAGGAAGCATTTCGATATGTCCCCGGACATGTGTATCTCCCAACGCCAGAAGCTCAGGCAGTGGCTCAGGAAGATATGGTTTCTTGCGATGTACGACATTGTCAGGAAGATCAGGGATTGCTGTATAATCAACTTTGGAAGAATACAGCACAATAGGACCGTTAAATCCCATCTCTGTAATGGTATGGATGATTTCCGCAGTCAGAGTAGGTGTGGCTGACATATCCATAAATACCATGTCATACATAAGCGGATGGAACAAAAAATGTTCCCTGTCGCCATAAGAATCTACATATAACAGATTGGGAGTTCCCATACGCTTGTCAGATTCTCTGGAGAGCAGGCGTTCCAGATGCTTTCGATCCGCAATATTATCATCACAGATAGCGATATGCATAATATCTGTTCCTCCTTACATAATACTGAATTGCAACGGCGAATAGATGAGGGCCAGGACTGCAGCAATCTGCACAAGCAGAATCAGAGGCATACCATATACAAAATACCAGTGTCTGGTCTTGTGATGAAAAAAATACATTCCAATGATAGAACCCAGGCTTCCGCCGATCAGGGCGATAATAAAAAGCGTAGACTCTGGAATTCTCCAGAGCCTTTTTACTGCACGCTTTTTATCGATCCCCATGACTGCAAAGCCTACCAGATTCATCATAAGCAGATAACCTGCAATGATACCGATTACAATCATAGATTTTATCCTTTATTTATTATTATTTTTAACTTCCTGCATCTTCATTGCACGAACCTTCAGGGAAAGACCGAACAGGTTGATGAAGCCTTCTGCGTCATGATGATCATACAGATCACCTGTTGTGAAGGAAGCAAGGCTTTCATTGTAGAGAGAATAAGGGCTTGTCTCACCGGCTTTGATGATATTGCCTTTGTACAGCTTGAACTTAACTTCTCCGGTTACGTATTCCTGAGTCTTTTCCATGAATGCCTGCAGGGCTTCTCTCTTAGGTGTGAACCATTTACCTTCATATACAACGTTTGCAAATTCGTTGCTCAGTTCTTTCTTGAGGCTGTATGTATCACGGTCAAGAACCAGTTCCTCTAACTGCTGATGAGCTTCCATCAGGATTGTTCCGCCAGGAGTTTCATATACACCACGGGATTTCATGCCGACAACACGGTTCTCAACGATATCAACGATACCAACGCCATGCTTGCCGCCTAATCTGTTCAACTCTCTGATGATATCAGATACCTTCATCTTCTGACCATTTACGGAAGTAGGAACACCTTTTTCAAAAGTCATAGTTACGTACTCACCCTTCTCAGGTGCTTTTTCAGGAGTAGTTCCCAGAACGAGAAGATGATCGTAGTTAGGTTCGTTGGAAGGATCTTCCAGTTCCAGACCTTCATGGCTGATGTGCCAGATGTTACGGTCTCGGCTGTAAGAGGAATCTGTTGAGAAAGGAAGATGGATACCATGTGCTTTACAGTATTCGATTTCAGATTCACGGGAATCCATTTTCCACTTGTCATTTCTCCATGGAGCAATGATCTTGATATCAGGAGCCAGAGCCTTGATACCTAACTCAAAACGGATCTGGTCATTACCTTTACCTGTAGCACCATGACAGATTGCAACAGCACCTTCTTTTCTGGCGATTTCTACTAATTTCTTTGCGATCAGAGGTCTTGCCATAGAGGTACCTAATAAATATTTATTTTCATAAACTGCATGAGCCTGTACACAGGGAACGATAAAATCATCACAGAATTCGTCTACAACATTTTCAATGTAGAGCTTTTCAGCACCGCATGCCTTAGCTCTTTCATCCAGTCCGTCCAGTTCTTCACCCTGACCACAGTCAACGCAGACGCAGACTACATCATAGTCGTAGTTCTCCTTTAACCAGGGAATAATAGCAGTAGTATCCAGACCGCCGGAATAAGCTAATACAACTTTTTCTTTCATAATGATATCTCCTTTATTCGTGATAAGTTTTCACATAAATGTTCATGGAAATAATATACAACATAAAAACAAATAAATCAAGTGAAAAATTATGCATAATCTATTGACAAATTAGTGAAAAAGCGTAAAATAATCAAATGCATACTGAATAATATTCAATAGGAATGTATAAAAATACAAACAATATGCAAAATGGCATAAATTTTTCATCCGAATAAATATTCACTAAAATATGGTAAAAATATTGTATTTCCATATGGATTCAGTTAAGATAAATGATAGGCTTTTAATACGATAGAAAGATTGGTGTAAAGAAGAAATGGTACGGTTGATGACGATTGAGGATTATGAAGAGGTACATGCTCTGTGGATGAAGATCAAGGGCTTTGCGATCAGAAGCATAGATGATTCCCGAGAGGGCGTAGAGAGATTCCTTAGACGTAATCCTACGACCAGTGTGGTAGCTGTGGAGGATGGCAGGATCGTAGGGGCGATTCTGTGCGGACATGATGGCAGACAGGGATGTCTCTATCATGTGTGTGTGGACCCGGAGTACCGCAGACGGGGCATTGGCAAGACCATGGTAGTTTTCTGCATGGAGGCGCTGCGCAGGGAACAGATCAATAAAGTATATCTGATCGCTTTTACACAGAATGATGAGGGCAATGCTTTCTGGCATCATGTAGGATGGGTAGAGCGTGAAGACAGAAATTATTATGATTTTATATTAAATAAGGAAAATATCATTGCGTTTAATAAGTAGTGATGGGACAGGAGGTTATTGGAATGAAGGTAATTGATGGTGGTGTGACCGCAGCAAAAGGATTTGAAGCAGCAGGTGCTGAGGCTGCGATCAAATATCAGAATAGAAAAGATATGGCATTTGTATACAGTCAAAAGCCATGCAAGGCAGCAGGAACTTTTACAACGAATGTGGTAAAGGCTGCTCCTGTTGTATGGGACAGAGATATCGTAAAGAACAGCGAATACGTGCAGGCTGTTGTGGTAAATGCAGGCATTGCCAATGCATGTACTGGCAGGCAGGGAATGGACTGCTGCAGGGCAGAGGCAGAATATACGGGTAAGCTTCTGGGTATTCCCGCAGAAGCAGTACTGATCGGTTCTACCGGTGTCATAGGCATGCAGATTCCACTGGATCGTATTCAGGCAGGAATCGACAAGCTGGTAGCTGCCAAGTCTGGTACCAGAGAAGCAGCGCATACGGCAGCCTGCTCTATTATGACCACAGATACGGTTCCCAAGGAAGTGGCAGTGTCTTTTGAAGCAGATGGCAGGGAAATAACGATTGGCGGCATGTGTAAAGGTTCCGGTATGATCCATCCCAATATGTGTACGATGCTGGCCTATATTACAACAGATATGGCTATTTCCAAAGAATTATTGCAGGAAGCACTTAGCAGCAGTGTAGTAGATTCTTTCAATATGATCACGGTAGATGGGGACACTTCTACCAATGATACCTGCCTGTTGCTGGCGAATGGAATGGCAGGGAATACAGAAGTAACACAGAAAGGCGAAGCATATGAGAAATTCTGTGAAGCACTGAATTATGTGACTACATATCTGGCAAAGAAGATGGCAGGCGATGGGGAAGGTGCTACGAAGCTGTTTGAGGCGAAGGTAGTGAATGCAAAGAGCAAGGAAGATGCCAGAACTCTGTCAAGAGCTATCGTTGGTTCTAATCTGTCCAAGGCTGCTATTTACGGCTGTGATGCGAACTTTGGACGTTTCCTGTGTGCAATGGGATATTCCGGTGCGCAGTTCGACCAGAGCGATGTTGAGCTTTTCTTTGAAAGTGCGAATGGCAGACTTCAGGTATTTGATCACGGAACACCGATCGTATTTGATGAAGAAGAAGCACTTAAGATCATGAAAGCAGAGGCAGTAACAGTATATGTAGATATGCATGAAGGAAACAGTGAAGCAACGGCATGGGGCTGTGATCTGACTTATGATTATGTCAAGATCAATGCGGATTACAGATCATAAGAAAGCAGAATATGGAAAAGGTCAGGGTGTAGATATGGAAAAGAATATGGAAGAAATTTTATCAAAAGCAGAAGTTCTGATAGAGGCATTGCCTTATATCCGGCGTTTCAATAGAAAGATCATAGTAGTAAAGTATGGCGGAAGTGCCATGAGCAGTGAAGAATTGCAGAAGAATGTCATCAAAGATGTTACGCTGCTTAAACTGGTAGGTTTCAAACCTATCATCGTACATGGCGGCGGTAAGGAGATCAGCCGCTGGGTTGGCAAAGTCGGCAAGGAAGCGAAGTTCGTCAATGGTCTGCGCGTAACAGATGCAGAGACAATGGAAATCGCAGAAATGGTATTAAATAAAGTAAACAAAGGTCTGGTGTCCATGGTACAGGAGCTTGGTGTTAAGGCAGTCGGTATCAGCGGTAAGGACGGCGGTCTGTTAAAGGTAGATAAGAAGTACTCCAATGGAGAAGATATCGGTTTTGTTGGTGATATCAAGAATGTAGATCCCAAGATCCTCTATGATCTGCTGGAGAGGGATTTCCTGCCGATCGTAGCGCCTATCGGCATGGATGATAACTTCCAGACCTATAATATCAATGCAGATGATGCAGCATGTGCCATTGCAAAAGCCGTAGGTGCTGAGAAGCTGGCATTCCTGACAGACATTGAGGGATTGTATAAGGACATCAATGATAAATCATCCTTCATCTCCAGACTGTCTGCTTCAGAAGCTGATAAGCTGATCGCAGAAGGATTTATCGGCGGTGGTATGCTTCCTAAACTTGCAAACTGCACTTCAGCGATCAAGAATGGTGTAAATCGCGTACATATTCTGGATGGCCGTATTCCTCATTGTCTTTTACTGGAGATCTTTACCCAGAAAGGTATCGGAACAGCTATCGTCAAAGATGATGAAGTAGATAAAATTCTGTAAGAAGGAGAATGTTGATCATGAATATGAAAGAATATATTGATGAGGCAGAACGGGATCTGCTTCATACTTATAACCGTTATCAGATCGTATGGGACAAGGGAGATGGCGTGCATCTCTATGACCTGGATGGCAGAGAATATCTGGATTTCGTGTCAGGTATTGCCGTATTTGCACTGGGCTATAATAATAAGGCATATAATGATGCCCTCAAGGCACAGATCGACAAGGTGATCCATACTTCAAACTATTACTATAATGTTCCTGCCATAGAGGCTGCCAGAAAGATCAAGGAGATATCCGGTATGGACAGGGTATTTTTTACCAACAGCGGCGCAGAAGCAATCGAGGGTGCTATTAAGGCAGCCAGAAAATATGCATATTTAAAGGATGGCACAACTGACCATGAGATCATTGCCATGAACCATTCTTTCCATGGAAGAACCATGGGTGCACTCTCCGTTACAGGCAATCCTCATTACAGAGAAGCTTTCGAGCCATTGATTGGCAATATTAAGTTTGCAGAGTTGAATGATTTTGAAAGTGTAAAGGCGCAGGTAACAGACAAGACTTGTGCGATCATTTTTGAAACTGTACAGGGTGAGGGCGGCATTTACCCTGTAACTGAAGAATTTATGTCTAAGGTGAAAGCACTTTGTGAAGAAAAAGACATTCTGCTGATCCTGGATGAGATTCAGTGCGGTATGGGAAGAACCGGCTATATGTATGCATGGCAACGCTACGGCATTAAGCCGGATATCATGACAAGTGCCAAGGCACTGGGCTGTGGCGTGCCTGTAGGCGCATTTATGATGACTGAGAAAGTAGCACAGCATTCTCTGACAAGTGGAGATCATGGTACGACTTATGGTGGCAATCCGCTGGCATGCGCAGCCGTTTCCAAAGTCATTGATCTTTTCGGGGAAGAGCACATTCTGGATAATGTAAAAGAAGTCGGTGAATATCTGGCTGGAAAATTGGATGAACTTGTGTTAAAATATGATTTCGTGAAAGAACGCAGAGGTCTGGGACTGATGCAGGGACTGGCTTGCGATAAGCCGGTTGCTGATATTATCAACAAAGCATTGGACAAAGGACTTCTCTTGATCAACGCAGGCACACATGTGATCCGCTTTATTCCGGCACTTACCATCAGTAAGGAAAATGTGGATGAAATGATAGAAATTCTGGATGTATGTCTGTCTGAATAAAGACACGGAGAGAATGCATGAATTTGAAGAAGAGATTGATTTCAGTACTGGTAGTGGCAGTTGTTCTGGTGGGGATGATAGCAGGTATTGCGTATCTGACACCCGCAAATGGTAAAATGGCATTATTGGACTGGCATAAAGAGACGCTAGAATTATGGTACACGGATGATTCACTGACAGATTACCTTAACAGTAAGGCATTGGCTTTCTATGATGCTACGGATATAAGAGTAGAAACAAAACTGGTTTCCGGTCTGGAATATCTTGAGACGATCAACAAGGCGAGCCTGTCAGATGCACAGGAGACTCCGGATGTGTATATTGTTACCAATGATTCTCTTGAAAAAGCATATTTAGCAGGACTGGCAGCACCTTTGAGTGATACATCCATTATAGAAGATGATGCAAATTACAGTCAGGCAGCAAGAAATGCAGTCAGATATCAAAGTGATTATGTGGGGTATCCCATGTATTTTGAAACCAGTGCGTTGTTATACAACAGGACTTATTTAGAGCAGATCGCACAGGAAGCGGGACTTGAAAACGCTGACACATTGATACCTTCTTCGATAGCAGATATACTGAGTGTTGCAGACCAGTATTCTACACCTGAGAATGTAGAGTATTTTTTCCGCTGGGATGTATCGGATATCTTTTATAATTACTTTTTCATTGGTAATTATATTACGGTAGGCGGTGCAGCAGGAGATGATAAGGATCTGATAGATATTTATAATACCCAGTCTATTGCCAGTCTTAAGGTTTATCAGGAGATGAACCAGTTCTTTTCCATTGATACGAAGGAAACGAGTTATGATTCTGTCATGCAGGAATTTCTGGATGGCAAAACGATTTATACAATTGCCACAAGCGATTGTCTGAGTAGGATCGAAGAGGCGGCTGCAAAGGGCGAATTTGACTATGAATATGGAATTGCCAAACTTCCCGACATCAATCAGGATATGATAACCAAAGGTATGTCTGTGACCAATACGTTAGTAGTGAATGGATATTCTGAACACAAGGATGCGGCGAACCGGTTCGTAGAGTATCTGGCAGGAGAAGGAAGTGCGGATCTGTATGAAATGACCGGTAAAATTCCGGCGAGATCGCAGCAGCAGTACGCAAATGAAAATGTTAGTGCTTTTGTACAGAATTACATTGATTCCGTACCGATTCCCAAAATGGCAGAAGCAAGTAATTTCTGGGTAGAACTGGAAATCTGTTTTGCAAAGGTGTGGGATGGTGCAGATGCCAATACAGAACTTAAGAGTCTGTCAGAACAGATCAGATCGCAGGTTACTGCTCAGACTTATACAGAAGAGCCGCTTGAAGATCCTCAGGTAGAGCTTTTGCCGGATACAGGTTATCAGGAAGGCAATGATAACGAATAAAAAAAGTAGTTTTATCCAATCATATCAGTAAAAGGAAAAGTGAGGTTACTGAATATGATTGGATTTTTTATTGCAATGCTTTCCGGTGCACTCATGAGTGTGCAGGGGGTTTTTAATACCAAAGTAACAGAGAGTACAAGTATGTGGGTAGCAAATACTTTTGTACAGTTTACAGCTTTTTTAGTATGTCTGGCTGCCTGGCTGGTAACAGACAGAAGTTCCCTGCGGGCAGTATTTGAGGTAGAACCTAAATACTTTCTGCTGGGTGGTGTGATGGGAGCTTTTATTACCCTGACAGTCATTAAGAGCATGGATACGCTTGGACCTGCAAAAGCAGTGATGCTTATCGTAATTGCACAGCTTATCGTTGCATATCTCATCGAGTTGTTTGGACTTTTTGGAGTGGAGAAACAGCCTTTTGTGTGGCGTAAGGCGATAGGAGCACTTGTGGCGATTGCGGGATTTATTGTTTTTAAATGGGAGTAAACTCAAATGAGGAACTGAAATGTAAAAAATAGTACTTGTATTCAATTGGCAATTATCATAGAATAAATTATATGCGTAGAGGGGCCTTTATCATGGAAGACTTCAAGCTACTTTTAGAGAGTGGAAAAGAGGATACATGATAAATCTATCGTATAGAAATATTACAAAAAGAATAAAAATCATAACAGCGTTATTATGCAGTATATTGATCATAAGTGGATGCAGTTCTTACAATGCAGAGATTACATGGGAACTGGAAGGAGATACTTCTGCTTGTGATGAGGTATTTGATGAGGAATCCCTGGTGGAAGAAACACAGGAGATGATATATGTTTATGTCAATGGAGCTGTCAATAATGGAGGTCTGTATATTTTGCCAAAGGGCAGCAGATTATATGAAGCAATAGAGGCAGCAGGCGGTATGACCGCAGAGGCAGACCCATATTATCATAATCAGGCAAGGCTGCTGGAAGATGGAGAGCAGATCATCGTCTGGACTACAGATCAGACCAGTCAGATGGATGAGAATGCCAACAGGAATCCGGTTACAGATTCAGGTCTGGTGAACATTAATACAGCGAATGTGGAACAGCTCATGCAGCTTAGTGGTATAGGAGAGACCAGGGCAGAAGCCATTGTCACGTATCGGGAGACTTGCGGCAGATTTGCCAGTATTGAAGATATTCAGAATGTATCAGGAATCAAAGAACGTCTGTATGAGAAAATAAAAGACAAAATTACAGTCGGTTAGAATCCGAAGAGGGAGCAGGGACATGGGAAAAAAAGTCTTGGTAGTTGACGATGAGAAGTTGATCGTAAAGGGAATTCGTTTTAGTCTGGAACAGGATGATATGGAAGTTGATTGTGCCTATGATGGAGAAGAGGCACTGGAAAAGGTACAAAATAATAAATATGATCTGATCTTACTGGATATTATGCTTCCAAAGCTGACAGGGCTTGAAGTATGCCAGCAGATCAGAGAATTTTCGGACATACCTATTGTCATGCTGACTGCAAAAGGTGATGACATGGATAAGATCCTTGGGCTTGAATATGGTGCGGATGATTATATTACAAAGCCTTTTAATATATTAGAGGTAAAGGCACGTATCAAAGCGATCATGCGCAGAACATCCGGTAAGTCAGAGAGTGCCAAAAAGGAACAGCAGCAGGTAGTAGAGGCAGGAGACCTGAAGCTGGATTGTGAAGGCAAGCGGCTTTATATCTGTGGCAAAGAAATTAATCTGACAACGAAAGAATTTGATGTATTAGAACTTCTGGTGCTCAATCCCAATAAAGTATACAGCAGAGAGAATCTGCTGAAGCTGGTATGGGGAGCAGATTATCCAGGGGATGTGCGTACAGTGGATGTGCACATCAGAAGACTGCGTGAGAAAATAGAAGCCAATCCCAGTGAGCCGAAGTATGTACATACTAAGTGGGGAATGGGTTACTATTACAAAGGTTAGGAGCTAATAAGGTGTCAAAACTTTGGAA
>CAYRAW010000107.1:4380-9585 GCA_964422225.1 uncultured Roseburia sp. | reverse complement strand
ATGAGACAAGTATCAAGAATCTGCGTGGTCTGATGGATTTTAATTATCCTGAAAAAGGCGTTCCGATTGATGAAGTAGAGAGTGTAGACAGTATTGTGACCCGTTTCAAGACAGGTGCGATGTCCTACGGTTCTATCTCCAAAGAAGCGCATGAGACTCTGGCAATCGCCATGAATACGCTGCATGGTAAGTCCAACAGTGGTGAAGGTGGTGAAGACCTTGACAGAATGGAGATAGGCGCTGACGGTCTTAACAGATGTTCTGCGATCAAGCAGGTAGCCAGTGGACGTTTCGGTGTTACCAGCAGATATCTGGTCAGCGCACAGGAGATTCAGATCAAGATGGCACAGGGAGCTAAGCCTGGTGAAGGTGGACATCTGCCTGCAGGTAAGGTTTATCCCTGGGTTGCCAAGACCAGACATTCAACGCCTGGCGTAGGTTTGATCTCACCGCCACCTCATCATGATATCTATTCTATCGAGGACTTGGCGCAGTTGATCTATGACTTGAAGAACTCCAACACATCAGCAAGAATCAGTGTGAAGCTGGTATCTGAGGCAGGCGTAGGTACAGTTGCAGCCGGTGTTGCCAAGGCTGGTGCGCAGGTTGTATTGATCTCCGGTTATGATGGAGGTACAGGTGCAGCACCTAAGAGTTCCATTCACAATGCAGGACTTCCCTGGGAGCTTGGTGTAGCAGAGACACATCAGACTCTGATCCAGAACGGACTTCGTAATAAGGTTCGTATCGAGACAGATGGTAAGCTGATGAGTGGTCGTGATGTAGCAATCGCAGCTATGCTTGGTGCAGAGGAATTTGGTTTTGCAACAGCTCCTCTGGTAACAATGGGCTGTGTCATGATGCGTGTATGTAATCTGGATACCTGTCCTGTAGGTATTGCAACACAGAATCCTGAGCTTCGTAAGCGATTTAAAGGCAAGCCTGAATATGTTATGAACTTCATGAAGTTCATTGCACAGGAGCTTCGTGAATATATGGCTGCTCTGGGTGTCAGAACAGTGGATGAATTAGTCGGCAGAACAGATCTGCTGAAAGTAAAGGATAAGCTTCCGGAAGGAACACCGAAGCTTGATCTGTCACAGATCCTGAGCAATCCTTATACAAAGGAAAAGGCAGTATTTGATCCTAAGCAGGTATATGACTTCGAATTAGAGAAGACCATGGATGAGAGAGTGCTCTTAAAGCAGCTTGATAAAGCACTACAGACAGGCCAGAAGCGCAGTATTGAAGTTGATGTCATGAACACAGACAGAGCCTTTGGTACGATCCTTGGTTCCGAGATTACCAGAAAATTTGGTGATACTTTAGAGGAAGATACTTTCAGAGTATTATGTAATGGTGCCGGTGGACAGAGTTTTGGTGCTTTTATTCCCAAGGGACTGACACTGGAACTGGTCGGCGATTCCAACGATTACTTCGGTAAAGGACTTTCCGGTGGTAAATTGATCGTATATCCGCCTAAGGGAAGTATGTTCAAGCAGGATGAGAATATCATCATCGGTAACGTAGCTCTCTATGGTGCGACCAGTGGTAAGGCATTCATCAATGGTGTAGCCGGTGAACGTTTCTGCGTACGTAACTCCGGGGCGATCGCTGTTGTAGAAGGTGTGGGCGATCATGGATGTGAATATATGACAGGTGGTCGTGTGGTTGTACTTGGTACAACAGGTAAGAACTTCGCAGCAGGTATGAGCGGCGGTATTGCTTATGTCATGGATGAAGATAATGACCTGTACATGAGAGTCAACAAAGAGATGGTATCCATGAGTGAGATCACCAATAAATACGATGTCATTGAATTAAAGGATATGATTCAGGAGCATGTTGCTCTGACAAATTCTGAAAAAGGTAAGAAGATTCTGGAGAACTTCGGTGAATACCTGCCTAAATTCAAGAAGATCATTCCTTATGACTACGATAGAATGTTAAAGACCATCGTACAGATGGAGGAAAAAGGCTTAAGCGCTGAACAGGCACAGATCGAAGCATTCTATGCAAACACAAGGAAATAACGGAGGTATAGAGATGGGAAAACCAACAGGATTTTTAGAATATGAAAGAAAAACCTCCAAGGCTGAAGCACCTAAGGAGAGAATCAAACATTTTAATGAATTCCATACGCATTTATCTATGGAAGAACAGAGCAAACAGGGAGCACGCTGCATGGACTGCGGCGTACCCTTCTGTCAGGCTGGTATGACCATTGCAGGTATGACTTCAGGATGTCCTTTGCATAATCTGGTTCCTGAATGGAACGATCTGGCTTACAGTGGTAACTGGGAACGTGCTTATAATCGTCTGAAAAAGACAAACAACTTCCCGGAATTTACTTCCAGAGTGTGTCCTGCATTATGTGAGAATGCCTGTACTTGCGGCTTGAACGGTGATGCAGTGGCAACCAAGGAGAACGAATATGCCATTATCGAGAATGCTTATGAAAAGGGATATGCCTGTGCAAAGCCTCCCAAGGTTCGCACCAATAAGAAGGTAGCCGTTATCGGAAGCGGTCCTTCCGGACTGGCTGTAGCAGATCAGCTCAACAAGCGTGGTCACAATGTTACAGTCTTTGAAAGAAGCGACAGAATAGGCGGCTTACTGATGTACGGTATTCCTAACATGAAGCTGGAGAAGCACATCATTGACCGTAAGATCAGGATCATGGAAGAAGAGGGCGTGAAGTTCGTTACCAATACAGATATCGGTAAGGATGCAAAGAGCAGGAAACTCTTAGATGGTTTTGACAGAGTAGTACTGTGCTGTGGTGCTTCCAATCCAAGAGATATCAAAGCACCGGGCAGAGATGCAAAAGGCATTTATTTCGCAGTAGATTTCTTAAAGGGCGTAACGAAGAGCCTGTTAGACTCCAAGTTAAAGGATGGCAATTTCGTATCTACTAAGGATAAGCATGTAGTCATTATCGGTGGTGGTGATACAGGTAATGACTGTGTTGGTACTTCTATCCGTCTGGGTGCGAAGTCTGTAACACAGATCGAAATGATGCCAAAGGCTCCGGATCATCGTGCTGCCAACAATCCATGGCCTGAATGGCCTAAGATCTGCAAGACAGATTATGGTCAGGAAGAGGCAATTGCCATGTTCGGACATGATCCGAGAATCTATGAATCTACTGTAAAGGAATTTATTAAGGATAAGAATGGCAATCTGAGCGCTGTTAAGATCGTGAAGCTTGCCTGGGAGAAAGACCCTGAAACGGGCAGAATGAACATGAAGGAGATTCCTGACAGTGAGCAGATTCTGGAGGCACAGCTCGTACTGATCGCAGCTGGTTTCCTCGGAAGTCAGAAGTATGTAACAGATGCTTTTAAGGTGGCTGTTGATGGCAGAAGTAACGTCCAGACAGAAGCCGGTAAGTACAAGACCAGCGTGGATAATATCTTCACAGCAGGGGATATGCATACAGGACAGTCTCTGGTAGTCAAGGCAATCAGACAAGGCAGAGAGTGTGCCAGAGAAGTGGATGAGAGCCTGATGGGCTACTCCAATATGTTTATACAGTAAATAGGGACGCGCCGCCTCTGGGTGGCTCGCCAGATATAGTTTATTTCAAGAAAGCGCAGATATTTCATTCGAAGACACGTTTTCACTCCGCTGCTCGATGTAGCGGTACATAAGGGTGCATGAGCTTATCAGCTCCTGCGCCCTAAGTACCGACACTCGCAGAGGGTCTTCTTATGAAATATTCTGTGCTTTCTTGCTATTTACATACAGGATGGCGAGCCACACCGAGGCGGTGCTGTCTATTGCAAGTGTTTGAAAAGGGATGGAGAAGAAAGGGACGGCGAGCTGACGCCGCCTGGGATGTGAATTGTGTAGGCATGCTACGATTGGCTGTACTTTTGGGTATGGACTGCTTTTATGTATATGTATATTAATCTTCGTAATGTCCACGGCATGAAATAATTTTGATATTTTGTAATTCATCTATTTCATAAACAAGTCTGTTTACTTCATCAATTCGTCTTGAGAAACCTGGACGATATTTTAATTTTTCAGGCTTTCCTGTGCCTTCCAATGTGCCATTGTTTCGAATGTCTTTTAGCAGTGCATTGATTCTCTTTAGTGTTTTCTTATCCTGAGTCTGCCAATAAAGGTAGTCTTCAAAGGCTTCTTTGGAAAATGTGAAATCATTCATCTGCCATACGCTCCAGTTCTTCCATTGATTTTACAACAACATCTCCATTTTTGAGTTGAGTAAGACTGCGATCAAGTTTTGCAAGGTATTCGGCATTGCGTTTGGCTTTTTGTAATTCGTTATACTCATGCTCTGAGACAATGACAACATTTTTATTTTGCTTTCTTGAAACGATGACAGGTTCACCATTAAATGCTGTATCCATATAATCTTTTAATTTAGCTCTAAGGTCTATAGGCTTAACTGCTATCATAAAAACACTCCTTTACGTACTGAAAACGGTACTGTTTTATGTACTTATATTTTTACTATATGCTATTATAATGTGCATGTCAAATAAAATAATACATTCATAAGCCTGATATTGATAATTATTTTTTTTATATGTAATATGGTGGTAAATAATTGTAAAGTGTTAAAAGGAGGTTCCATATGCAGCAGGCGAGAAAATTAAGAAATGGTGCTAAGGTAGCAATTGTCAGTTTATCCAGTGGTATGCTTGGAGAGGAATATTGTAGCCACAATATTGAAATTGGTGTGAGACGTTTAAGAGAATATGGATTGGAGCCGGTTTTTATGCCAAATGCTTTGAAGGGTGTGGAGTATCTGAAAAACCATCCGGAGGCGAGGGCAGCAGATTTGAAGTCTGCTTTTCTGGATGATACGATAGCTGGAATTATCTGCGCAATTGGCGGTGATGATACGTATCGGTTAATACCTTATTTAATGGAAGACAGGGAATTTGTGGATGCAGTGCAGGCGCATCCTAAGCTGTTTACCGGTTTTTCAGATACAACAGTGAATCATCTCATGTTCTATCGGTTAGGGTTATCTACCTACTATGGTCCGAACTTTATTTGTGACCTGGGGGAAATTGCAAACGAGATGCTGCCCTATAGCAGGAGAGCTTTTGAGAGTTATTTGGAAGGAAAAGAATATAAAGAGATTGCATCCAGTGAAGTCTGGTATGAAGAGAGAACGGATTTTTCAAGAGCAGCAGTAGGAACGGATCGAATAAGCCATAAAGAAGA
>CAYRAW010000107.1:0-4280 GCA_964422225.1 uncultured Roseburia sp. | reverse complement strand
GAACGGATTTTTCAAGAGCAGCAGTAGGAACGGATCGAATAAGCCATAAAGAAGAGAGAGGCTATGAATTATTACAGGGCAAAAAGGTATTTGAGGGAAGATTATTAGGAGGCTGTCTGGAGAGCTTATACGATATCCTGACTACGACACGATATGCAGATGAACAGGCTGTATGTGAGAAGTATGGGATATTTCCTTCTAAAGAAGAATGGACAGGAAAGATACTGTTCGTAGAAACCTGTGAAGAAAAGCCACAGCCTGCACTTTTTGAGAAAGAGCTGGAGACATTAAAGGATAGAGGCGTATTTGATGTCGTTGCGGGAGTCATTGTAGGAAAGCCGCAGGATGAGGCCTTTTATGAGGAATATAAGGAAATATGGAAAAAGACAGTGAATAATGACCAGCTTCCTATTGTGTATAATGTCAATTTTGGACATGCCACGCCTCGCTGTGCCTTGCAGTATGGAGCCATGGCTAGAGTGGATATGGAGAAGAAAGTCATTATTTTTCATAAACCAATTGACAGATAACGTACAAATCAGTAGAATATAGTGCATGAACGAATACAAGTAGTACTAATCAGTACTACTAAAATATTAATATAAAGGAGATATTACAATGAGATTAGGAATTTTAGGCTATGGCAATCTTGGTAAGGGTATAGAGTGTGCAGTTCGCCAGAACGCAGACGTAGAATTGAAGGCAGTATTTACCAGACGTGACCCTGCTTCTGTAAAGATTCAGACAGCAGGTGTACCTGTATATCATGTGGATGAAGCAGAGGCTCATAAGGATGAAATCGATGTGTTGGTTATCTGTGGCGGCAGTGCGACAGATTTACCTCATCAGACACCAGAGTATGCGAAATACTTCAATGTTATCGACAGCTTTGACACACATGCCAATATTCCACAGCATTTTGCCAATGTAGATAAGGCAGCGAAAGAGAACGGTCATATCGCTCTGATTTCAGCAGGCTGGGACCCGGGCATGTTCTCTCTGAACCGTTTATATGCCAACTGTATTCTTCCGGAAGGCAATGACTATACTTTCTGGGGAAAGGGCGTAAGTCAGGGACATTCTGATGCTATCCGCCGTATCAAAGGTGTAAAGAATGGTAAGCAGTATACAATTCCTGTTCAGTCCGCATTAGATGCTGTTCGTAATGGTGAGAATCCTGAACTGACTACCAGACAGAAGCATACAAGAGAGTGTTTCGTAGTAGCAGAGGAAGGTGCAGACTTAGCACAGATCGAGAACGATATCAAGACAATGCCTAACTATTTTGCTGATTATGACACAACAGTTCACTTCATCACAGAGGAAGAATTAGAGCGTGACCACAGCGGTATTCCTCACGGTGGTTTTGTGTTCCGTACAGGTGTGACAGGCTGGAATAAAGAGAACAAGCATGTAATTGAGTACAGCCTGAAACTGGATTCCAACCCGGAATTTACTTCTTCCGTTATCGTAGCATATGCAAGAGCCATCAACAGACTTCATCAGGAAGGACAGACAGGCTGCAAGACAGTATTTGATATTGCGCCTGCATACCTCAGCCCATTAAGCGGAGAAGAATTAAGAGCACATTTACTGTAAAAATACATTCGCAAAGGAGAAAAGATGGAATCCTATATTAATCAGGTAGATTTTTTCAAGGGCAATGATCCTGAGAAGATCGCAAAGGAGTATGGAACTCCTTTATATGTATATAATGAAGAAATCATCCGCAGGCATATGGATGCAGTGGCGAAGGTCATTACGAAATATCCCTATACAGCGAATTATTCTGTAAAAGCCAACACGAACATTCATATATTGAAACTTGCTCTGGAAGAAGGCAATAACTGTGATGCCATGAGCATCGGTGAGATTCGTATGCTGCAAAAGGCAGGCTTCCCCACAGACCGCATTTTCTATGTACCGAACAACGTATCAGAGGAAGAACTGAAAGAGGCAATCTCGATTGGCGTTATGACCAGTCTTGACAGTCTGGCGCAGTTGGAGTTATACGGTTCTCTGAATCCGGGCGGCAAGTGTGCAGTTCGTCTTAATCCGGGAGTTGGAGCGGGACATCATGAGAAGGTGGTAACAGCCGGTAAAAAGACGAAATTTGGTATTGCAGAAGAAGATATCGACCAGATCTTTGAAATTGCAGCCAGATATCAACTGACGATTGCAGGAATCAATCAGCATATCGGTTCTCTGTTTATGGACTCTGAACCATATCTGAAGGCTGTTTCCAATCTGCTGCGTATTGCAGAGAGATTCCCTGATCTGGAATTTATTGATTTTGGCGGCGGTTATGGTATTCCCTATCATAAGCTGGATGATGAGGCTGAGTTTGACATGGAGAGCTTCCGTCAGCGTCTGGTTCCGATTCTGGATCAATTTGTGGCAGAATATGGACGAGCACCGCTTTTTAAATCAGAACCGGGTCGTTACTGTGTGGCAGAAGGAAGTGTGATCCTTGGCAGAGTCCATGCTGTGAAGCAGAATGCAGGCAGGAAATATGTAGGAACAGATGTTGGCATGAATGTGCTGGTACGTCCATCCATGTATGATTCCTGGCATGACATCGAAGTGCTTCGTAATGGACAGGTCGTTCCAAGAACAGATCTGGAAGAACAGACAGTGACCGGTAACATCTGTGAATCAGGTGATCTGCTGGCAAAAGACCGTATGCTTCCTCAGATCCAGAGAGGTGATCTGGCTTGTATTCTGGATACCGGAGCATATGGATACAGCATGTGTTCTTCCTACAATTCCAGACCCAGACCGGCAGAGGTCATGATCTGTAAAGACGGCAGTGTGAAGCTGATCCGCAGACGGGAAACGATAGAAGATCTTATGGCATATATGTAAATTCATAGCTGTAAAGTTATGCCCGATATGTTTGTAAAAAAGCATGTTGGGCATAATTTATGTGGTTCTTGTCAGAAGCTGAATGCTGTGATAGTATGTAAAATAAACTCAGATTCGCAGATATTGGAAAGGCATGGTAATCAATATGACAAGTGAAGAGAAGAAGAAAAGAAAACGCAGGAATCTCCTGATCACATTGGGTGTGATCCTTGCAATTATTGTAGTGATTGCGGCTATCATAGCCTGGATATGGCCAAAGTCCAGGGATATTTCAGAGAGCACAGTTTTTCAGGCACAGGAAGTGCAGCAGCAGACTCAGTATATTATCTCATTGTTAAATGATGAAGATTATTCAACGTTCAACGAATGTACAACCGGAGATATGAGTACGACCTTAACACCAGCAGCGATCACGCAGGCAAAGGCGAAAGTCAGCAGTGATTTCGGAAATTTTGAATCCTTTGGTGATATTACAATGGATGAAATGAGTCAGCATGGCAACCTGTATGCCTTTGCGCAGCAGGAAGCAAAATATGAGAATGTAACCGTGATCTATTCCCTGACTTTTGATGAAAATATGAAACTTGTAGGTCTGTATATTCGATAAAGAGCATAGAAACATGCAGTATGCTCATATACTATAGGGATAGTATGGACGGGGCGTTCACAACATGGGAACAATCAGAATATCAGCAAAAAGCGTGATAAAAGGAGAAGTGGCAATATGTCTGCTTCTCCTTTTCTTATATGGATTCAGACAGGCAGGAAGTGCGATCCGCACAATGTCGCAGGCAACAGAGGTACATAAAATTGCCATTACCTTTGATGATGGACCGCATCCGGTGTATACACCAAGGCTTCTGGATGGGTTGGAAAAGAGGGATATTGTGGCGACTTTTTTTGTGACAGGAGAGAATGCGGCGCAATACCCTGATATTATCAGGCGTATGAACGAGGATGGACATCTGATCGGCAATCATACCTATACGCATATTCAGTTGACCAGTGGCAACCGTGACCGATTTCGTGCAGAACTTGTAAAGACGAATGAAACGTTGAAGGAGATCACAGGCAAAGATGTGATCTTCGTGCGTCCTCCTTATGGAAGCTGGGATAAAAGCTTTGAAACAGAATTGAATATGTTTCCGGTGTTGTGGAATATAGATCCGCTGGACTGGTGCTCTGATAATGCCGACTGCGTAGTACGCAAGGTAGAGAAAAATGCAAAAGAAAGCTCGATTATTCTTCTGCATGACTGCTATGACACCTCTGTGAAAGCAGCACTGCGCATTGTAGATGATCTGGCTGCGCAGGGGTATCAGTTCGTGACGGTAGATGAGATATTATTTGATTAAGCATTATTTTGCCCTCTTAGATATTGATTTTGTACCTCTTATCTTAGAAAGATTGAGTAA
>CAYRAW010000106.1:0-9592 GCA_964422225.1 uncultured Roseburia sp. | reverse complement strand
GCAGCCATGACTGCAGGATTTGGCACCGCTGTCCGGAACGAACTGTACCATAGTATACAATACATACTATACATTACACAGTATTCACATAGGAGGTGATAAACATGGACACACAGAGGAAGAAAGGCGTATTGGAGGTATGTGTCCTTTCGGTCCTGAAGAGAGGTCCTTCGTATGGCTACCAGATCATACAGGATGTTTCAGATTGCATTGAGGTAACGGATTCTACAATGTATCCCATTCTGCGGCGACTGGAGTCGGGGGGATATGTGACGACGTATTCCATGGAGCATAATGGACGAACCAGAAAATATTTCCGGATCACAGATACAGGAGTGCAGAAGATACAGGATTTTCTGGATGAATGGGATGAGATGAAGCAGATCTATGCATTTGTCGGAAAGAATTTTAACAGTGAGGGACAGGATATAGAAAGGTAGGAGCAGAATGAAGAGAGAAGAGTTTCTGAACACATTATTTGAGAATATACCTGATTATACGAAAGAGGAACAGGAAGAGATCAGACAGAGATAGAGGAATTGCACTGGAACCATCAGAAGATAGACGGATGCATTTCTTTGGCGGTTTTTCAAGAGTGGATTCTACAATCAAAGTCAAGATACCGAAATCCGTTATGCAGGCAGAATTATCTACGACAAATGGTGGTATCCGTATTTCAGAAATATCAAAGCCGGAGATGGTCAAAGCACATACGACAAATGGTTCTATTCATTTTGAAGAGCTTGATGCGAAGGATATTATGTTAAAGACAAGCAATGCACCTGTCAAGGGTACTTTACGGGGCAAGAGTACGGAGTATGCAATAGAAAGTGGAACCAGCAATGGCAAGAATTCTCTGCCTTCCAAATGGAATCAGAGTGATCCGGCTGCGAAATGTCTGTCAGTGCATACCAGTAATGCCAACATTAAGGTAGAATTTTAAGCAATGTAGAATATCTTACTTTTTAACACCTTTTCAATCGAATACAGCTTTACATCTAAGTAACATATGATAAAATTACTTTAAATGGGTGATTACAAAACGACACCGAATATAGAATATTTACTGGAAAGGGGTATTTAGACAAATGAATGAGAGGCATTTCAGCAGACCGGTAGACTTAAAGAACATGAAGGTAACGGATGCATTCTGGCATCGGGAGCAGGAGCTGGTCAGAACCGAAGTTATCCCGTATCAGTGGGAGGCGCTTAATGACCGTGTAGAAGGAGCTGCACCCAGCTATTGTATGCATAACTTCCGCGTGGCTGGCAATATGATGAAGGAGAAAAAGGCAAAGGGAAGTGCTTATATAGCACCGACTTATACATATAGAGGCTTTGAATCACTGCCGGATGATCCGAAACATCCGGATGATGACAAATTTTATGGCTTCGTTTTTCAGGATACGGATTTCTCCAAGTGGATTGAAGCAGTAGCCTATTCTCTGACACAGCATCCGGATGAGAAGCTGGAGGCAACAGCAGATGAAGCGATTGATATTGTGTGTGCGGCGCAGCTTGAGAATGGATATCTGGACACTTACTACATTATCAATGGCATGGATCAGTCTTTTACCAATCTGAAAGATCATCATGAGCTGTATTGTCTGGGGCACCTTGTAGAGGGTGCAGTGGCTTACTATGAAGCCACAGGCAAGGATAAGCTTTTAAAGGCAGCCTGCCGTTTCGCTGATTATGTAGACAGTTATTTTGGACCGGAAGAGGGCAAGTGCAAGGGGTATCCGGGACATGAGATCGCAGAGATGGCACTTGTCCGTCTGTATCAGGTAACCGGCGAAGAGAAATATCTGAAACTGAGCAGCTTTTTCCTGAATCAGAGAGGAACAGAGCCGAAATACTTCCGTTTAGAGGATGAAGCCAGAGCGAAGGCAGAGGGTAAGCCTTTTAAACCGGATATGAGTCCTCTCAGTTATTCTTATTATCAGGCACATGCAAAAGTCCAGTCACAGGATGAAGCCTTTGGACATTCAGTTCGTGCTGTATATCTCTATTCAGGCATGGCAGATGTGGCGAGACTGACCAATGACGAAGAGATGTATGCGGCATGTAAGCGTCTGTGGAAGAGTGTTACCAGAGATAAGATGTACGTAACAGGTGGTATCGGTGCGACTCATATGGGCGAGGCATTTTCCTTCCCCTTTGATCTGCCAAATGACACAGCTTATTCGGAGACTTGTGCTGCAATCGGTCTGGCTTTCTTTGCAAGAAGAATGTTGGAGATAGAGGCTGACAGTCATTATGGAGATGTGCTGGAGCAGTCCCTGTACAATACAGTACTGAGCGGTATGGCGCTGGATGGCAAGAGCTTCTTCTATGTCAATCCGCTGGAGGTTCTGCCGGAGGCATGCCATAAGGATCAGCGCAAGATGCATGTCAAATCAGTGCGCCAGAAGTGGTTTGGCTGTGCATGCTGTCCTCCTAATATTGCAAGAATCGTAAGCTCTGTGGCAAGCTATGCCTATACAGAGAATGAGGATACCCTGTGGACACATTTATATATGGGCAGTGAAGTGAAAAAGACTGTGAACGGGGATGCTTTTACATTGAGCATGACAAGCAAAATGCCGTGGGCTGGTGAAGCACAGGCAACAGTTAAAACTGACACACCTGTCACATGTACACTGGCATTCCGTGTACCGGGTTGGAGCAATGCAGCAGAGGCAACAATCACTACAACAGCAGAGGTAGCGAGAACACAGGAGAAGGGCTATGTATATCTGACAGGTACCTGGAAGGATGGAGACAGCGTAACATTCAACTTCCCGATGCCGGTGCATATGGTCATGGCAGACAGCAGAGTACGCGAGGATATCGGCAAGGTAGCCTTTACAAGAGGTCCTGTCACCTACTGTATGGAAGAGATTGATAATGGCAAAGACCTGCATCTGTTACATGTAGACATGGACAGATTGCAGGGCAAGGATGGATGGAACGTGGAATTGGCAGTCAATGAAGAAATGGGGCATCCAATGACAATCCTGAAAGTGCCGGCTCTCCGTGAAGAGGCATACGGACAGGAAGAGGACAGTCTTTATATAGAGTATCATCCTGTCAAAGACACACCAGTGCAGGCTGTATTTGTGCCTTATTATGCATGGAATAACCGTGGTGAAGGAGAGATGAGCGTGTGGATCAGGCTCTGATCAGCCATTACGTCTGCGGTATTCCTCCGGGGTACACTGCATATATTTGCGAAAGACTTTGGCAAAGTAATTGCCATTCTGAAAACCGCAGTTCATAGCGATTTGTTCTATGGAATCAGTGGTATTTAATAAAAGGGACAGGGCATGCTCAATGCGCAGTTTCGTCAGATACTGCAAAGGAGTCTGCCCTGTTTCTTTGCGAAAGCAGCGGGTCAGATGTTCGTGTGAGATATTGCAGGCATCGGCAACCTGACTGATGCTTTCCAGAGTGGCGAAATGCTGTCTGATGTATTGCATTGCCTGTACGATCAGGTGGGATTCATTTAAGCGTGGAGTCTCTAATTCCCGAAGAAGCTGCGCCAGAAAACGATATAGAAATTCACTGCTTTCATATAAGGCAAGACTTCCATTTCTTCTGTAATTTTCAAAGAATTGAAGATACAGCAGAATGGGGGAGCTGTCCAGGGGAAGGGCAAAGACGGAGCCAACCTGTGTCTGGCAGGTGTTCCAGAACGCCCTGGCAGCATTGCCATTAAAATGCAGATAGAAGAATTCCCATTCCTGATTTTCAAGTGACTGTGGAAAATAGTAGCTGCTGTTTTGCGGCATTTGTGCGAAAAAGCCCATACCCGGCGGTAATAATGTCTTTTGCCCATTTTCCTCATAGATACCACAGCCTTTTAGGGTATATTGGATCAGATAGCCACCGTAAGATAAACGGTGGCTGTTATCGTAATGGTAAGAAATATCCGTTCTTTTCTCAATTCCCGTGTCTAATAGCATAAGCGGCAGCTCTGCCATTTGTTCATGCTGGATAAAGCCAAAATTCCCATAATGATACTGCATCAAAAAATTACCCTCCATATCAAAGAAGTATTCTTGAAACCTTATATTTATCATATTACAATTAGGATGAGAAGGAAAGTAAAGAATCAAAAAAGATTCAAGGAGGTTATATATGAACAAGAACAATTTTGCAGTGACACCACCTATGGGGTGGAACAGTTATGATTATTATGACACGACTGTCAATGAAGCACAGATCCGTGCCAATGCCGAGTATATGGCGAAGCATCTGAAGAAATATGGCTGGGAGTATGTGGTTATTGATATTGAATGGTATTCCAATGACGCAGGCACACAGAGGGATAAGTACCAGTATATTCCTTTTGGGGATGATGAGATGGATGAATATTCCAGATTCCAGCCAAGCCCTAAGAGATTCCCGTCATCTGCTGATGGAACAGGCTTTACCAAGCTGGCAGAATATATCCACAGTCTGGGACTTAAATTTGGTATTCATATCATGAGAGGTATTCCCAGAAAAGCTGCAGAGCAGCACTGTGCGGTATTGGGTACAACAGCAACCGCAAACGAGATCGCAGATGCAAACTCTATCTGTATCTGGAATCCGGATATGTATGGTGTGAAGAATACGCCGGAAGGACAGGCATATTATGATTCTCTGATCGCAATGTATGCACAGTGGGGCGTAGACTTCATCAAATGTGATGATATCTGTGATAGCAGATTATACCGTGAAGAATATTTTAATGGCTGGCATGAGACAAGAATGTTACATGAAGCTATCTTAAAGAGCGGCAGAGATATTGTACTTAGTTTATCTCCGGGACCGGCTCATATTGACCTTGCATGGCAGTACTGCGAATATGCGAATATGTGGCGTATCACAGATGACCTGTGGGATGACTGGAAGCTGTTAAAGAACATGTTCTGGCGCTGTGAGATGTGGCAGGATCATGTAAGACAGGGCTGCTTCCCTGACTGTGATATGCTGCCAATCGGCACTTTAGGTGGTGGCTTCGGAAATGGTGAATGGCAGACTCACTTCACTAAGGATGAGCAAAAGACATTGATGACCTTATGGTGTATGTTCCGTTCTCCATTGATGATCGGTGCAGAACTGACGAAGATGGATGACTGGACATTGTCCCTGCTGACGAATGAAGAACTGCTGGCATTGATGGGAGAGCATTGCAGAGGCAGGCAGCTTAAACGTACAGATACAGAAGCAGTATGGATCAATGTAAACAGTAAAAATAATGACACACATGTCGCTTTATTTAACTTAGGTGATGAAGAGCAGACATTGACTGTATCTCTTGAAACATTAGAAGCAGGTAAGACTTATACCCTGCATGAATTGTGGGATAAGACAGACGCACAGATCACAGGAAACGAAGTGAAGGCAGTCGTACCGGCACATGGAGTGAAGGTATACAAAATAAAATAGAGTAAAAAGTAAAACCTCAGCCTCAAAATATTGGGACTGGGGTTTTATTCATGATACAGCATTCTTCCTGCAAAGGCATTGCGATATTCTGTAGGGGTTAGTCCGGTAAAGTTGCGGTAAGCTCTGGAGAAGTTATGATTATCGGAGAATCCTAACTCTCTGGCAATTTCCGTGATCGGTTTGTTAGAGTCTGTGAGCATGAAATTGGCGGCATCCATTTTGCGGCTCAGGATGAACTGCTTTAAGGGAATGCCGGTGATCTCAGCGAACAGATGCGACAGATATTTTTCATTATAGCCGAAATGTGCCGCAATATCCGATATTTTCAGATTGGTCGTGATATTGCGCTGGATATAGTCGATAATATCTGAATGAATCTGCTTCTGAACCGGAGTTCTCGAACCGGTAGGGGTATTCAGGCAGAGCTGTCCATACAGTTCCATGAGTACACTTGTAGACATGGAATCGAGAGTGAGTGCAGGGTATTTATTTTTGACCTCATCCTGTAGCTGTTTCATAAGCACCACAACCTTTTCAGGCTTGGGAATCGTTCCAGTCTGCGGTATGGTAAAGAAATCCTCAGGAGCTGATACCGTGTCCGGTGACTGTTCGATCGGATATTCCCCGGTTACAGAGAAATGAAGCCAATAGAAGGAAGAATAGGCGCTCTTAAATCCCTGTCTCCAGGAATTACAGGGAGGAAGAAGCAGATATTCCCCTTGCTTCACTGTAAAGTTGTCACCATGATAGCTTAGATACAGTGTTCCTTCGGTCATGACGAATAATTCATATTCGCCGAGATAGAAATGTTCATGCTTCCAGTCGGCATTGGGAGCTTTGAACTTACCGGTTAATACATAATGATAGATCTGTTTGTTTGGTAAATTTAAAATTCTCATATAAAACCTCAACGGGTGTTGTTTTTCTTGTACGGAAAACGACACTTTTTATTTTGCTTTTTATTAAAACAATTTGAAATTTCTTTGAATGATATACATATTATACAATAAAAAAGTTAAAAAGTAAATAAAAGTATACAAAAGTATCAACTGGTTTGAAAAGGTGTAAAAAGGTTAGAACATATAAGTTTCAAAAAGAAAGATATAACAGAATGACACCTTTTCGAGAAGAGTGATATTTACGTTCTGGCAAATTAGGGTTATCTTGTGTTATGAAAACAAACGAAAAGTTACACAACTAAGTGAGGATTTTTAGAAAAATATTAAACAATATGTACAAAACCGCGGTTCATGTAATAAACACCAAACAGGAAAGAGAGGGTCAATATGAAAAAGAAGGTATTATCTGTATTACTGGCAGTGACAATGGCAGCATCTGTTTTAGGAGGATGTGGAAGCAGTAACAGCAGTCAGACGACAACTGACAGCACAACATCTGCCAAAACAGAAAGTGGAACATCCGAGACAGAAACAACAGGGGAAAAGGTAAAACTGAAAGCACTTATCATTTCCCATCCGTTGACCAAGGATGTCACAGATATGAAATGGTTACAGGAAATTGAGGAACAGGCAAATGTAGAGATTGAATGGGAACAGATCAGAGCCGACTGGGAAACAGTGAAATCTACCAGATTTGCGGCTGGCGATATTCCTGATCTGCTTTTCAATGCAACGGTAGATTCTGATTATACAAAATACAATGGACTGTTCATGGATCTGACACCGTATATCAGTGAAGAAACAACACCTAACATAACAGCAATGTTTACGGAAGAGCCGGATACAAAGGTACTTGCAACAACTCTGGAGGGCAAGATATACGGAATTCCTAAATTTCAGGGCAAGTGGCCAAGCACAAATACGGTTATGTTTATTAACCAGACCTGGTTAGACAATCTCGGATTGGAAGTACCTACCACATACACAGAATTCAAGGAAGTGCTTACAGCTTTCAAGGAGCAGGATGCAAATGGAAACGGTGATCCTAATGATGAGATTCCATTAGATTACAATGCTTATGGCGGTAACAATGCGTGGTTCAACAGTGCTTATTCCTTAACTAACCTGCTCGGTTCAATGGGAATCCAGTTAACTGACTGGGGAACAGATGCCTATTTTGCAGAAGACAGTCAGGTAAAATGTTATGCAGTAGATGAGAGATATAAATTATTCATGAAATATATTGCTGATCTGTATGCAGATGGACTGATCAATCAGAATGCATTAACGAATGACTATTCTGCATTCCAGTCATTATCAAGAGGGGATGAGAATGGGGATGCCATAGTAGGATGTGTATTTGGATGGGAAGAGACAGATAAATTCGGACCAACATTATATACACATTATACTCCTGTTCCGGCTTTGGAATATGATCTGGATGGAGCAGCAGGAACCTATGACACAAGATGGAGAAACGATTATACAGGCTTAAATATGTCAGGAAACAGAGTTTGCATGAGTGCAAAATGCAGCAATCCGGAAGCAGCTATGAAGTTTATTGACCTGTTCTATGATTCAGCAGTCAGTGTACAGGCATTGTTTGGTGGTATCACAGATGGCTGTGTAGAACAGACCGGCGATAACAGCTTCAAGGTACTTGATCCACTTGATCCTGATACAGATCCCGGTACATGGAAATGGACCAGCACAATGGCAGACAATGCTCCTATGTATATCAGAAGAAGCACAGAAATCGAAATGGCACAGGATATGACCTTTGCACTTGAAGAGAGAAAGACCTATGATGATGTCATTGCCAAGGCAGACAAATCAGATACCTATCCACAGATGTTCATGAAGTACACAGAAGAAGATCAGAACACAATGGCGCTGACACAGGCAAATATCAACAATATCATTGATAATCAGTGGTCATTATGGATGACAGGAGAACAGGATATTGATGCAACATGGGATTCTTATGTACAGAGCGTATATGATGCAGGCTTACAGCAGGTTCTGGATATCCGTCAGGCAGCATTTGATGAATATTTAAAGAGTGTAGAATAAAGACGGGGATATAATTTTACAACATGCGGAGAGGCACAGGCTTCTCCGCAATTGGAAAGGGTTATGAGAATGAAACGATTTCTTGCAGGCGCAAAAAGATATTTAGAGCATAATTGGCAATTGTGGATCATGCTGCTGCCGGCGATGGTATATATATTTATTTTCTGTTATGTACCGATGTACGGTGTTCAGCTTGCTTTCCGTGAGTATGATTTTTCAGCAGGAATTACCGGAGGTAAATGGGTTGGCTTAAAATATTTCAGACAGTATTTTGAAAGCCCTATGTTTATCACGACTCTGAAAAATACGTTTGTCATTGCTTTTACAAGTATTGTTGTTGGCTTTCCGGCACCTATTATCCTGGCGATGATCATTAACCAGATCAGAAATAAGAAATGGAAAAAGACAGTACAGACAACCGTATATATACCATATTTTATTTCTGTTGTGGTTATGGTATCCATGATCAATATTATGTTTGCAAATGAAAGCGGAGTTGTTGGTAATTTCTTAAAGGCGATCCATCTGGTTTCCGAGGATACCAATATATTAGGTAAAGAATCGGCATTTGTTCCATTGTATGTTCTCACTGGTGTATGGCAGACTTTTGGGTGGAACAGTATCATTTTTATTGCAGCACTTTCTTCCGTAGATACGCAGTTATATGATGCCTGTAAAATAGACGGCGCGAACAGATGGCAGACAATGTGGAATATTGATTTTCCTGCGATTCTGCCTACGATCATGATCATTCTCATTATGAATATGGGTAATATATTGAATGTTTCCTTTGATAAGGTATTTTTGATGCAGAACAGCCTGAACCTTGGAGCATCTCAGGTAATTTCTACTTATGTCTATACGGTAGGTATTAAATCATCCCAGTTTTCTTTTGGTGCGGCAGTGGGTTTGTTCAATACAGTTGTTAATTTTATCTTTTTATTGATTACGAACTATCTGTCCAAGAGAACGACAGGAACAGGACTGATGTAGGGGGAGGACAGGTATATGGATAAGGAAAAAAACAATAATATCCCGGATAAAATATTTGGAGCATCTGTTATTATTTTAAGTATATTGATATTTATTATCATTGCATATCCGCTGTGGTTCATCGTGATAGCATCCATCAGTAATTCCAATATGGTCAATTTGGGACAGGTCACTTTTTTACCAAAGGATATCAGATTTTATGGTTATCA
>CAYRAW010000105.1:0-9765 GCA_964422225.1 uncultured Roseburia sp. | reverse complement strand
GGTACTAAGGGCAACGAAGAATATTGTCAATGTGCCGGTGGAGCACCGCAGCCGCGAAGTAGGAACCTCCGGTTATACTATGAAGAAATTACTGGCACTCTGGTTTAACGGATTTACAGCATTCTCTATTATTCCGTTACGGGCGGCAACTGTATCAGGAGCTGTTTTTGCAGCTATGGGATTTCTGTATGGAATTTACACCATTATTAAGAAATTTTTAAATCCCGCAGTTCCTATGGGATTCAGTTCAACCATGTCGGCAATTGTATTTATTGGTGGCATGCTGATGGTCATGATTGGTTTGATGGGAGAATATATTGGAAGAATCTATATCAGTATCAATCACTCACCGCAGTATGTCATAAAGGAAGAAACAGGATGCAATGTGGATAAAAGGTAGAAATCATGCTATCGTTGTATTCCTTTTATGATTATGCTATACTACGAGAAGCATAAAAGTAACAAAAGGCAGGAAGGAGAAACTGATTGAATCCGTTTAATATTACATGGAATCCTAACTGTATAAGAAGAAATACGATCATTCAGATAGTTATCGTATCCCTTGCATTTTTCCTGCTGATCCGGGTATGGCCCTGTAATCTTGTAAAAAGTCACAGTACGTCAAAACAACAGGCAGTCAGAAATTATAAGGAATTATCCGGGGAAACATTTACTTCTGCGGATAAAAAACTTCAGACTGTTAAATTTACTGAGAATCATATAGGAAGTATTACATTATATCTGTCCTGTACTTCATATCAGGCAGGAGATAAAGTCCTGTTCCGACTGTATGATGAGGGATTTTCCTGCATTTATGAGGAAGAGTATGCCTGCAGTAAGATAGAAAAAAATCATGCAATGAAAGTAACTCCTGATCTGGATGTTGACACAGAAGCTGATTATTATTATGAAGTGCTGATACCGGAGGAAGAATCGGCAGTTCTGAACCTTGCCGTGGCAGATAACAGTTTATTGTCACAACAGGAAAATGGCCCTTTATATATTGACGGCATTATTAATGAAAGCAGTTCATTGATCGCTGATTTCGAATATACACAGGAATTATCCGTGTTTGCAGTGATTTTATATGATATTTTGATTCTGGCATTTTTGGCAGCATGCTATTTTGGTATTTTATATCTTTTGGAAAGATTTGAAGAGTATTTACCTGAATTACTCAGATATGGCAGATGGATTGCTACAGGATTTGGCGGTATGTTTGCAATTGTTGTCTTTATGCTGGCGGTTCTGCGTAATTCCTTTGGTGGTGAAATTGCAGACAGAGTTGTATATACATTAGGAATACTGGCCGGAACAGCGTGGTATATGTACGCCCTCTGGATCCCAAAGGATAAAAGAAAACTTTCCAGACTGACACAGGAGAGGCAGATATCACTTATCTGGCGCAATTATATACAGACGATTGCCTTTGGGTTTCTGTTTTACGCATTATGTATGTATGTAAATGCGGACAGAGAATATTTTCATGATACCAATACCAGATGGATGCTGATTTTTCTGGGGATCGCTTTTTTGATGATCCATTCGGAAAAGGAATTGATGAACCTTCCTTCTTATATATGGGCAGGTGTTTCGCTGATCGGCGCTATTTTCTACTGCCATAGTTATACAGATGACAGTGAACGATATCTTGCTAAATTAACAGCGGCAGTTGTAGTAGTGTGGGGACTGGTTGTGATCAATGCCATATTACAGTGCAAGAGGCAGGCATGGAAGGCTGTTTATAAACCATTTGCAGTTATATGGCTCACATTTGGCGTACTTATGGTAGTTTTCCGCTATCAGAAGACATGGCCTTTTACAGCGATATTGCCATTTGCCGTACTGCTTCTGTATAATCTGAGCGCAGCACAAAAGAGCAGATTACTTAAGAATCTGGCAAATGGAATTATTGTGAGCTTTGGATTTGTGGTATTGTTCAGTCTGCATCACAGACCATATCATTACTGGATGAGATATCGGTATAATATGGTATTTCACACGGTTGCAAGTACCGGAATGTATCTTTCCACCGTATTTGCTGCAGTAATTGCCAAAATATATGGTAAATGGAAGGATAAGGAATTTAAATGGAACAGGTGTGCAGGAGAATTATTTATCCTTGCAGCAGTAGTATCCTTTGTACTGTTTACAATGTCGAGAACGGCCTTGCTTACCATGTCTGTTACTTTTATTCTGGTAGTATTGCTTAGACAGTGGGTATATCGCATCAATGTAAAACAGGTATTCATGGAGTTTGGAATCATTATTATGGCGGTAGGATTATCATTTCCGTTTATGTATTCTACTTTAAGAATGGTGCCTGCTGTTGCTGATGATCCGGTTCGATATGATCTGGAACCACAGGATAGTTCCTATATGATCTATGAAGGCGATCCGATTGACTCTGATAAATATATGAATATTGAACGTTTCTTTGATCTGTTCTTTAATAGACTGGATATGGGGCAGGCAAAAGGACTGGAGATACAGGAAGACAATACGGGATCAGAGTTGCTTGCATATGCAGGTGACACATATTTACCGGTTGCTACAGGAACTTCCGGTGATAAGTATGTATTGGAAAGTGATTCGGATGTATCAAATGGCAGGTTTGAAATATTTCTTGCATATTTGCAGCGTCTTAATATTACCGGGCATGATAAAATGACGGCAGAAGGTACTGATTACGGGCATGCTCATAATTCCTATATTCAGGTAGCGTATGATTTTGGCAGTATTGCAGGGGTTGTTTTTTTAATCCTTTGCGCTTATACTTTGATACAGTCGGTGTTACTATTTAAAAAGCACGGGGAAAAGTATGGAACTTTTATTATGCCGTTTGCATTTATTGTAAATTTTGGCTTTATGAGCGTTACAGAATGGGCATTTCATCCATGTATTCCTGCCGGTTTCTGTTTTCTGTTTGTACAGATGCTGCTTATGCAGGAAGGGAGAAATAATAAGGGTTAACTTGGAGAAGAAGCTATGAAAATATGGAATCGTTTCAATAGTCAGATATTACATCGCAGAATTGTGCTGATCATATTTGACATTATGACGGTATGCGTGTCAAGCGTCATACCGTTATGGCTTCGTTTTATCGACGAAGAAACAATCCCGGATATCTATACGGGATCAGTCTGGGATTTTCTATTGATCAATATAGTGATCACATTGATCGTGTTTTACTTATTTAAATTGTATCAGAGCCTGTGGGCTTTTGCGGGACCAACGGAGGCACAGAATATTGTGGCTGCGTGTTTTTTGTGTGCTGTATTAAATTATGGTGGTATGAAGCTGCTGCATTTTCCTATTCCTCGTAGTTATTTCTTTATGTATGCCATGGTTCTGACAGCAATTACAACGTTTGGCAGATTTTCGTATCGATTTATAAGAAGTATCAGGCATAAGGCACAGAATAAGCGTAATGCATCCAAAGTCATGGTGATCGGAGCAGGAGAAGCAGGCAATACCGTTATTAAGGAACTGGTAAACAGCACATACTGCACGATGTCCGTAAAGTGCATTATTGATGACAATTCCACTAAATGGGGACAGTTCATTCAGGGAATCAGGATCGTAGGCGGCAGAGACAAGATTGTTGAAAGTGCTGCTTTTTATGGTATTGATGAGATTATCATAGCTATTCCGTCTGCAAATAGGGCAACTATGCGTGAACTGGTCGAAATCTGCAAGGAAACAAATTGTAAACTTCGTACCCTGCCGGGAATTTATCAGCTGGTCAATGGAGAAGTCAATGTCAGCAAATTACGTGATGTAGATGTAGAAGACCTGCTTGGCAGAGATCCTATCAAGGTAGACATGGAATCTATCTATAACTATGTAAAAGGTAAGGTCATTCTGGTAACTGGCGGCGGTGGTTCTATCGGCAGTGAGTTGTGCAGACAGATTGCGGGACATGAGCCGAAACAATTGATCATTGTTGATATCTATGAAAATAATGCTTATGACATACAACAGGAATTAAAATACAAATATCCCAATCTGGACCTGGTGGTACTGATCGCATCTGTACGAAATACCAATCGTATGAATCATATCATGGAGAAATATCATCCGGATATCATCTACCATGCGGCTGCACATAAGCATGTACCGCTCATGGAAGACAGTCCGAACGAAGCGATCAAGAATAATGTATTTGGTACCTGGAAGACTGCACAGGCAGCCGTTCAGTACGGGGTTAAGAAGTTTGTTATGATCTCCACGGATAAGGCGGTGAACCCGACGAATATCATGGGAGCATCCAAGAGAATCTGCGAAATGATCATACAGACATATAATCGTCATTATGATACAGAGTTTGTAGCAGTAAGGTTTGGAAATGTACTGGGAAGCAACGGCAGTGTTATTCCTTTGTTCAAAAGACAGATCATGGCAGGAGGACCGGTTACCGTTACCCATCCTGATATTATCCGCTACTTCATGACAATTCCGGAAGCAGTATCACTGGTATTGCAGGCGGGTGTCTATGCAAAGGGTGGAGAGATTTTCGTACTGGATATGGGAGAACCTGTTAAGATACTTGACCTTGCAAAGAATCTGATCCGCTTATCCGGATATAAGGTTGATGAAGATATTAAGATTGAGTTCACAGGACTTCGTCCGGGAGAAAAACTCTATGAAGAACTTCTTATGAACGAAGAAGGTTTGACAGATACAGAGAATAAGCTGATTCACATTGGTAAACCGATAGAATTCGATGAAGTAAAGTTCTATGCGCAGTTATATAGTCTGGAAAAGGCTGTCGATATGGAGTGTGAGGATGTAAGACCGATGATTCAGGAGATCGTTCCTACATATGTTCCAAAGAAGCAGCAGTAAATGAAAGGAGCCACAAGTATGTATCAGGGGCAATTTGATAAATTTGAACAGAAGGTATGGCTCAGTTCCCCCACAATGCATGGAGAGGAACTGGATTATATAAAGGAAGCCTACGAGACAAACTGGATGTCTACGGTCGGGAAAAATATAAATGAGATCGAAAGAATGGCATGTGAAAAGGTTGGATGTAAATATGCTGTTGCATTATCCGCAGGTACCGCAGCACTTCACATGGCAGTGAAACTGGCAGGAATCAAACAGGGACAACATGTTTTTTGCAGCGATATGACTTTTGATGCTACAGTAAATCCTGTTGTATATGAGGGTGGCGTTCCCGTTTTTATCGATACGGAATATGATACCTGGAATATGGATCCTGTAGCGTTGGAAAAGGCATTTGAGCTGTATCCTGATGTAAAAGTAGTAGTTGTGGCGCATTTGTATGGTACACCCGGAAAAATTGATGAGATCAGAGCTGTCTGTGAAAAATATGGGGCTGTGATCATTGAAGATGCAGCAGAGTCCTTCGGCGCAAGCTATAAAGGACAGCAGACAGGTACCTTTGGCAGCTTTAACGCTATTTCCTTTAATGGAAATAAGATCATTACTGGTTCTGCCGGAGGTATGTTCCTTACCAACAGCAGGGAAGACTGTGAAAAGGTCAAGAAGTGGTCAACACAGGCAAGAGAAAACGCTCCCTGGTATCAGCATGAAGAACTTGGCTATAATTACCGAATGAGTAATGTGATTGCCGGTGTGATCAGAGGGCAGTTGCCTCATCTGGAAGAACATATTGCCCAGAAAAAGGCGATTTACGAGAGATATCGGGAAGGCTTGAAGGATTTACCGGTTATGATGAATCCTTATAATGAGAAGGATTCAGAACCCAATTTCTGGTTATCCTGCCTGATCATTGAGCCGGAGGCAATGTGTAAGCAGGTAAGAGGCGAATGCGAGGCATTATATAATCCGGAACATGGCAAAAGCTGTCCGACAGAAATTCTGGAGGCAATCGCATCTGTTAATGCGGAAGGCAGACCAATATGGAAGCCAATGCATATGCAGCCAATCTACAGAATGAATGGATTTGTAACCAGAGAAGGAAATGGCAGAGCCAGGACCAATGCTTATATTCAGGGCGGTGCGGTTGGTAAAGACGGCAGACCACTGGATGTAGGTATGGATATTTTCCAGAGAGGGCTGTGCCTGCCAAGTGATAACAAGATGACCGCAGAGCAGCAGGAGAGGATCATTGAAGTGATCAAAGCATGCTTTGAATAAGATGTAGAAAGGATTACAGAATGTACAGAAAAGTTGTAAAGAGACTATTAGATATTATAATTTCATTAGCAGCACTTATTATTCTGAGTCCTATTCTTTTGATCGTAGCGATTCTGGTGAGATGTAAGCTGGGGAGTCCTGTTATCTTTCATCAGGAAAGACCCGGATATCATGAGAAAATATTTAAACTGTGCAAATTCCGTTCCATGACAGATGAACGTGACGCAGAAGGCAATTTATTGCCGGATGCAGTGCGCCTTACGAAGTTTGGAAGAATTCTCAGGGCTACCAGTCTGGATGAGCTGCCTGAACTGTGGAATATTCTAAAAGGTGATATGAGTTTAATTGGCCCAAGACCTCTGCTGGTAAGTTATCTGCCTTATTACACAGAAGAAGAACAGCTTAGACATACAGTACGTCCGGGACTTACAGGACTTGCACAGGTAAGTGGCAGAAACCTGCTTGACTGGGACAGAAGAATTGCCAAAGATGTTGAGTATGTAAGGAATCTGTCTTTTACAATGGATCTAAAGATTTTCTTCCTGACAATAAAGAAAGTATTTGTTCATGAAGATATTGCAGTTGATACAAATCAGGCAGAGGGAAATTTTGCTGAAATCAGAAAGGCGCGTCTGGAAGCCGAAAGGGGTAAAGCATGAATTTATTGATATTAAGCTGCGGTACCAGAGACAAGGTGGTACAGTATTTTAAGAAAGCATTTGCAGGAGAGGGCAGAATTATCTGTACAGATGCCAGTCCGTATGCTCCGGCATTATATGAGGGAGATGCACATTATATTGTACCAAGGATCACAGAACCGGGTTATATGGATATCATACTGGATATCTGCCGTAAGGAGCAGATTACAGGAGTCTTGTCACTGATCGATCCTGAATTATCCCTGATCGCACAGCATAAGGATGAGTTTGAGGCTCTTGGAACAACAGTAATAGGTTCTTCCTATGAGTTGTGCGAGAGAACTTTGAATAAATGGGAACTTTATAACTGGATGTGTGAACATGGATATGCCTGTGCCAGATCTTATATTTCTCTGGATGACTTCTACAGGGCTCTGGAGCAGGGAGAAGTGCAGTATCCTGTGTTTGTAAAGCCCATGAAGGGCAGTGCCAGCCTGCATATTGCAAAGGCAGAAGATAAAGAAACCGTAGAACTGTTGTATCACCATGGAGAGCAGATGATGATCCAGGAATTCATGGATGGACAGGAGATCGGTGTAGACTGTTATATTGATATGATCAGTGGAGAAGTGGTATCCATCTTTTCCAAGAAAAAGCTGGTCATGAGGGCAGGAGAAACAGATAAGGCAATATCCTTTGTGGATGATAAGCTGTTTGGACTGGTCGAGCGATTTGTAACAGAGAATGGTTTTAGAGGGCAGATAGACATCGATGTATTTGAAAAAGATGGTGTTTATTATATATCAGAAGTAAATCCCCGTTTTGGGGGCGGATATCCCCATGCATACGCCTGTGGCGCTGACCACATGACACTGATCCGCAATAATTTGGCAGGAATTCCAAACGAAAAAAATATTGGCAGATATCAGACAGGAAAAGTCATGATGAAGTACAATGAGATCATGATAACAGACGAAGTACAGGAGTAATCATAATGAAAAAGATATTGATACTTGCCAATTCAGCAAGCGGGTTGTATGATTTTAGAAACGAGCTGTTACTCAGGCTGTTGAAAGAAGGCTATGAAGTACATATCAGTCTGCCCGATGAAGATAAGGTTCCGGAGCTTGCAGCAGAAGGCTGCAGGGTATATCATACACCATTAGACAGAAGAGGAATGAACCCTGTTAGGGATATGAAACTGATGCGGGCATATGACCGTCTGCTGACGCAGATAAAACCTGATGTGGTACTGACTTATACGATAAAGCCCAATATATATGGCAATTTGTGCTGCCGCCGCCGCCATATTCCTTATCTTGTGAATATTACAGGATTAGGTTCTGTTTTTGAAAATGGCGGTATGGTACAGAAGTTAGTAGTATTCTTGTACAGGATGGCATTGAAATCAGCTTCCTGTATCTTTTTCCAGAATGAAACGAACAGAGAAATCTTTGAAAAGTATGGAATCAGAGGAAAGAAATCGAGGCTGGTATCGGGTTCCGGCGTGAATCTGGAAAGACATTGTGCAGAAGAATATCCAGAACAGACAGAACCTGTCAGATTCCTGTATGTTGGCAGGCTTATGAAGGAAAAGGGCATAGAGGAACTGCTGTATGCTGCCAGAACAATGAAGCAGGAATATCCTGATGTAATATTTGAACTGGTCGGCTATTATGAGGATGACTATAAATCCATCATAGAACAGTATGAAAAAGAAGGAATTGTCACATTGACCGGTTATCAGAAGATCATGCATCCTTATTATCAAAAGGCGTGGGCTGTTCTGATGCCGAGCTATCATGAGGGAATGTCCAATGTGGTTCTGGAAGCAAGTGCTACTGCAAGACCTGTACTGGCATCGGATATTCCGGGGTGTCGTGAAGGTTATGACGAAGGAATAACAGGATTTGGATATCCGGCAAGAGACAAAGAAGCGCTGCTTGCAGTCCTTCGTAAGTTTATGGTACTTTCCTATGAAGAGAAAAAGCAGATGGGACTTAATGCCAGAATTAAAATGGAGCATGAATTCGACCGTCAACAGGTCGTGAATGCATATATAGAAGAAATCAAGTCATTATAAACAATGGAGGATAAAAAGATGAGTTTATACGAGGATATTGTAAACGGAAAAGAGAAATTATCATTAGTTGGATTGGGCTATGTAGGTATGCCGATCGCTGTTGCTTTTGCAAGAAAGATCAAAGTCGTAGGTTTTGACTTAAATGCAGCCAAAATTGACTTGTATAAGTCCGGTGTAGATCCTACAAACGAAGTTGGCGATGATGTGATCAAGAATACAACAGTAGAATTTACTGCTGATCCATCCAGATTAAAGGAAGCCAAGTTCCATATCGTAGCAGTGCCTACTCCGGTAAATGATGACCATACCCCTGATCTTACACCGGTAGAAGGTGCGAGCCGTATTCTGGGACAGAACTTAACCAAGGGTTCCATCGTTGTATTTGAATCTACAGTATATCCTGGCGTAACAGAAGATATCTGCGTACCGATCCTGGAGAAGGAATCAGGATTAAAATGTGGTGTAGACTTTAAGATCGGTTATTCACCTGAGCGTATCAATCCTGGTGATAAGGTTCACAGATTAGAGACAATAACCAAGATCGTATCCGGTATGGATGCAGAAACACTGGATGAAGTAGCCCATATCTATGAACTTGTTGTAGAGGCAGGGGTATACCGTGCAGAGAGCATCAAGGTAGCAGAGGCTGCAAAGGTTATTGAGAACAGCCAGAGAGATATCAATATCGCATTTATGAATGAGTTGTCCATTATCTTTAACAAAATGGGTATTGATACGAAATCCGTATTATCAGCAGCAGGAACCAAGTGGAATTTCTTAAAATTCCAGCCGGGACTTGTAGGTGGACACTGTATCGGTGTTGACCCTTACTATCTGACTTATAAGGCAGAGCAGTTAGGCTATCATTCACAGATCATTTTGTCAGGTCGTCGTATCAATGATGATATGGGTAAG
>CAYRAW010000104.1:0-9772 GCA_964422225.1 uncultured Roseburia sp. | reverse complement strand
AAGAAAGTTTTGTCTGTAGCTGTTTATAATCACTATAAGCGTGTTATGGCACAGAAGGATCTTGATGTGGAATTACAGAAGAGCAATATCATCATGTTAGGACCTACAGGTTCTGGTAAGACTTATCTGGCGCAGACTTTGGCAAAGATCATTAATGTACCATTTGCAATTGCAGATGCTACGACACTTACCGAGGCAGGCTATGTAGGTGAAGATGTAGAGAATATTCTGTTGAAACTGATCCAGGCTGCAGATTATGATGTAGAACGTGCTCAGTACGGTATCATCTATATTGATGAAATTGATAAGATTACCAAGAAGAGCGAGAATGTTTCCATTACCAGAGATGTGTCCGGTGAGGGTGTACAGCAGGCACTGTTAAAGATTATCGAAGGTACAGTAGCCAGTGTTCCGCCTCAGGGTGGAAGAAAGCATCCACATCAGGAACTGATACAGATTGATACGACTAATATTCTCTTTATCTGTGGTGGAGCTTTTGATGGCCTTGATAAGATCGTGGAAGCGAGAATGGACCGTACATCAATCGGCTTTAACAAAGAAATTGCTGATAAGACTGAGCAGGATATCGGTGAAGTATTCAAAGAGGTAACTCCTCAGGATCTGACCAAATACGGTCTGATTCCAGAGTTTGTTGGCCGTGTGCCAATCGTGGTATCTCTTGAAGGACTTGATAAGGCAGCGCTTGTGCGCATTTTAAGAGAGCCGAAGAATGCTTTGATCAAGCAGTATCAGAAATTATTTGAACTGGATGATGTAAAGCTTAGCTTTGAGCCTGATGCAATTGATGCAATTGCAGATAAGGCGCTGGAGAGAAAGACCGGAGCAAGAGGTCTTCGCTCTATTATGGAAAATATAATGATGGATGTTATGTACGAAATTCCTTCTGATGATACAATTGAAAGTTGTGTTATTACAAAAGAATCAGTTGAAGGAAACAGTCAGCCTTTCATTGTACATCGTGAATCGGCGAGAACCGAACGCGAGAAAAAGGCGAGATAAGTAAAGACATGCATGAATTAGAAACGCCGCCTACAATAAGGCGGCGTTTTGACACCTTAAGTAACCGACGGAAAGGGACGCACAGTATGCGTGAAAATGTGAATAAGAATGAATGAAACAAATAGTACACAATTAGAACTGCCTTTGGTAGCATTACGAGGACTGACGGTTCTGCCGGATATGATTATTCATTTTGACTTGACCAGAAAGTTCTCTAAGGCAGCGGTTGAGCATGCCATGACAGAAACACAACAGATTTTTCTGGTCGCACAGAAGAATCCGGATCAGGAAGAACCCAAGGCAGAAGATCTGTATCAGATGGGAACAGTGGCTTTGGTAAAGCAGATCACCAAGTTACCTAATGATGTTGACAGAGTATTAGTTGAGGGGCTTTATAAAGCAAAAATGACAAAAACAAGTGACTGCGAAGGAGAATATTTTAACGCTGTCATTGAGAAGATAGAAGATACACAGGAGTCTATGGACGAAGTAGAAGAAGAGGCAATGAGCCGTTCTTTGAAGGAAGTGTTTGCTACATATGTGAAATTTTACCCTAAGATAGGTAAGAGTCTTGGAAAGTATTTCGGTGAACCAAATAAACTTTCGTTTCTGGTAAATCAGGTAGCGATCAATGTACCTTTGACCTATGAACAGAAACAGGAATTACTGGAAACAACGGATTTAAAAGAGCAGTGTACTCTTTTGATCACAATGTTGATGAATGAAGCACAGATTGCTTCTATCCGTTCCCAGCTTGCTGCTAAGATAAAAGAAAAAATCAATAAGAATCAGAGAGATTATATACTTCGGGAACAACTGGATTATATACGTGGAGAACTGGGTGACAAGGATGAGGATTCGGAGCTTGCACAGTTTACGGAAGCGCTGGAGAAATTAAAGGCTGATAAGGAAGTCAAGGATAAGATCAAAAAGGAAATTTCCCGATATAAAACGGTCATGGGTGCAAGTTCGGAGAGCGCTGTAGAGAGAGCCTATATTGAAACACTTCTGGATCTGCCATGGAATAAGGTATCCAGAGATACAATCGATATGGATAAAGCGGAAGATGTTTTAAATCGTGACCATTATGGACTGGAAAAGGTGAAAGAACGCATTTTGGAGTATTTGGCAGTAAGAGCACTTACCAGTAAAGGTGAAGCACCAATTTTGTGTCTTGTAGGACCTCCCGGAACCGGTAAGACCTCTATTGCCAAGTCGATAGCAGATGCGTTGAACAGGAAGTATGTGAGGATATGTCTGGGAGGTGTCCGTGACGAGGCAGAGATCAGAGGACATAGAAGAACCTATATAGGTGCAATGCCGGGCAGGATTGCAAATGGATTACGTCAGGCAGGAGTAGGGAATCCACTTATGCTGTTGGATGAAATCGATAAGGTAAGCAGTGACTATAAGGGAGATACTTCATCGGCTCTGTTAGAGGTACTGGATCCGGAGCAGAATAGCCATTTCAGGGATCATTATGTGGAATTGCCTCTTGATCTGTCCAAGGTATTGTTCATTGCTACCGCAAATGATGCCGGTAATATTCCACGTCCTCTTCTGGACAGAATGGAACTGATCGAAGTCGGAAGCTATACTGCAAATGAGAAATTCCATATTGCAAAAGAACATCTGCTGGAGAAAGAATTATCCAGAAACGGACTGTCTAAGGAACAGCTTACGATCAGTGACAGTGCGCTCAAAGACATCATAGAGCATTATACCAGAGAAGCCGGTGTCAGAGGACTGGAGAGGACAATAGGAGGTATCTGCCGTAAAGCAGCCAGAGAAATTCTTCAGAAAAAGAGTACCAGTGTACATGTGACAGGAAGAAATCTGGAGAAATATCTGGGCAAACCAAGATTCCGTGCTGATATGGCAAATGAATCGGATGATGTAGGTATCGTAAGAGGACTTGCCTGGACCAGTGTTGGCGGAGATACCTTGCAGATAGAAGTCAATATTATGGCTGGTAAAGGTGAAGTTGTTCTGACAGGCCAGCTTGGTGATGTCATGAAGGAATCTGCAATGACCGGAATCAGTTATATCCGCTCTATTGCAGATCAGTATAAGATTGCGCCTGATTATTTCAAGGAACATGACTTCCATATTCATATACCGGAAGGTGCAGTGCCAAAGGATGGACCTTCGGCAGGAATTACCATGGCGACAGCGGTATTATCTGCAATTACTCAGATACCCGTTAAGTGTAAAGTAGCAATGACAGGTGAAATCACGCTGAGAGGCAGAGTGCTTCCAATCGGTGGACTGAAGGAGAAACTGCTGGCTGCTAAAACGGCTGGAATTACGAAGGTATTAGTTCCAAAAGATAATGAAAAAGATGTGGAAGAAATCAGCCGTGAGATCAAGGCAGGAATGGAAATCGTATATGTAGAGCATATGGAAGAAGTAATAGAGAATGCTTTTGCAGCCAGACCCGGGAAAGCAGGAGCAGTCAGACGTAAGAAAGGAGCATCAGATGGTAATTAAGAATGTCAGTCTTGAAACAGTAATAGGAGTTACCAGTAAGATACCTGATAACCAGATGCCTGAAATTGCATTTGCGGGCAAAAGTAATGTGGGCAAATCATCCCTGATCAATGCATTGATGAACCGCAAGTCTCTGGCAAGAACCAGTTCACAGCCCGGTAAGACGCAGACGATCAATTTTTATAACATTAATGATGAGTTATATTTTGTTGACCTGCCAGGTTATGGATATGCCAAAGTCAGTCAGCAGGAAAAAGAAAAATGGGGTAAGATGATCGAAAAATATCTGCATCGATCTAAAGTACTTCAGGCAGTGTTCCTTCTGGTAGATATCAGACATGAACCCTCAGCAAATGATAAACAGATGTATGAGTGGATCATGGCAAATGGTTATCATCCTATTGTCATTGCCACCAAGTTAGATAAGATCAACCGCAGCCAGATTGCAAAACAGGTAAAAATTGTAAAGCAGGGGCTGGGCGTAGATAAAGATACCATTGTAATTCCCTTTTCAGCAGAAACAAAACAGGGCAGAGAGGAAATTTATGATCTGATCGATCAGTTGATACAGCAGGAAGAAGTTACTGAGTAGAGCAAGGGGGCGTGCCTATGAAAAGGCAGTATCAGAAGAATCTGAAATTAGTAGTCAACCTGTTGGTGTATGCAGTGATCATATTGTTATGCATTGTACTGCTGCCAAGAGTTTTAGTTTTTTTCATGCCATTTGTTGTAGGGTGGATCATTTCCTGTATGGCAAATCCACTGGTACATTTTCTGGAACATAAGATTAAGATCCGGCGTAAGGCAGGAACAGTAATGGTGATCGTAATGGTAATTGGCGCTGTTGTAGGAGCCTGTTATCTGGTGCTTTCCATTCTGGCGAAACAGTTAACCGGATTTGTTGGAGAAATACCACAGATGTGGGAAAGTCTGCAGAAGGATCTTACACATTTTGGTACACTGGTAAGCCACTGGACTGTGAATCTTTCTCCGGATCTGGTAGAGAAACTGAATGATCTGGGTAATTCCATCGGAACTGCGATCAGTGATTTTGTGGGGAATACACAGGCTTTTTCAGTGGAAGGTGTAAGCGGAATGGTCGGCAGTATAGCCAATGTGGCAATCAGTGTGGTAATGTGTCTGCTGTCGTCTTATTTTTTCATTGCAGACAGGGAGTATATGCTGGCACTGGTAGATAAGGTCATTCCTGAAACGATCAGACATAAGTATGACATATTCTATAACAGTATGAAGCAGGCGTTTGGTGGATATATCAAGGCACAGTTCTTTATAGAAATCAGAATTTATGTTTTGATATTGATAGGACTTTTCATATTAAGGATAGATTATTCATTCCTGATCGCACTGGCAATTGCTTTTCTGGATTTTCTTCCGCTTTTTGGAAGTGGTGCAGTATTCTGGCCGTGGGCGGTCATCAAGCTGTTAGGCGGTGACTATGTGCGTGCGGCAGGATTCATGATCATATGGGGAGTGGGGCAGTTTGTTAGACAGCTTATACAACCCAAGATCATGGGAGATTCTATCGGAATGGAACCGATTCCTACCCTGTTCCTCCTGTTCATTGGGTATAAACTGGCGGGTGTAGGAGGAATCATTCTGGCAATTCCTATAGGAATATTACTGGTGAATATGAATGGAGCAGGTATTTTTGATACACCGAAAATGTGCATCAGACTTTTGATAGCGAATTTGAATTCCTATAGAAAACTGACCGAGGAAGATATGGCTGTGCTTCAAAAAGAAGAAAAGCCGGATGAGAAGAAATAAATGCAGGAAAGGCATGGTTATTCAGAGTGCGTAATTTTAAAATTGTGATACAGTACGAAGGAACAAAATATCAGGGCTGGCAGAGACAGGAATCAACAGGAAATACCATACAGGGTAAGTTTGAGGCGATTTTATCTAAAATGACGGGAAGTAAGGTGCAAATAGACGGTTCCGGAAGAACGGATGCAGGTGTGCATGCATATGGACAGGTTGCTAATTTTAAGATTGATACGCATATGAGTGCACTGGAAATCCTGGAATATATCAACCGCTATTTGCCGGAAGACATCGGAGTCATTGAGATCAGGGAGATGCCTGAAAGATTTCACAGCCGTCTGAATGCAGTAGGTAAGATCTATCGATATCGAATCTGGAACAGTGATCTGCCCTGTGTTTTTGACAGGCGGTATGTATATGAGTTTCCACAGCAGCTGGACATAGAAGCAATGAGAAGGGCAGCAGCATATTGCATTGGCAGACATGATTTTAAAGCATTTACTTTGAACAAAAAGAGTAAGAAATCTACGGTCAGAACAATAGAATCCATTGAAATACAGCAGAATGGACCGGAAATCGTGATCACGTATAAAGGAGACGGATTCCTTTATCATATGGTCCGCATCCTTACGGGAACTTTAATAGAAGTTGGACAGGGAACACGACATGCGGAAGAAATGGAGAGACTGATCGCCTCAGGGACAAGAGAAATGGCGGGTGCATTAGCACCTGCCAAAGGATTGACACTGATGGAAGTCAGGTATTAGATTCTGTATGGACAGGCTGCCCTAACAGATTCAAAATCGTTTCGATAACGATAGTACGCATGCGTTCAGGATTTAATCCGGGATGCTTGTGAAATGTCAGTTCATGGCTGAGGGAGTCTACCATATTGTATATAATATGGGTCTTCTCAGCCAGATCGACAGGATTGTATCCTGCTTTGAGCAGAAACTCTTCTAACTGCATAGTAGTCTGCAATTCCATATCCAACATAATAGCAGCCACTTCAGAGTTCGTCATGGTAAGCGCTTCGATTTCTTTGTGTGCATGCATGAATATCCGGCAGCTTTTGCAATATCTGCAGTTGTTGTCTTTTGATAGCCATTCTCACACATCAAAAGAAATCCTACTTCAATAATTCTGTTTTTTTTCTCAATAGAACGTTTTTGCTGTGGCTCTCTGGTTTTTGTATCGGACATTCTGGTTACCATACCTTTCTGTGAGTCTGATCTTCAGGTGAATTTCTGTAACACAAGTAATATGATAAAAACATGAAACAAATTTCATATTTGAAATAGAAATATGGTTCACAATACAGTAATCATGTTATAGAAAGAAATCAGAGAATACAGATTGGAACGTTGAAAGCACTGGGATTCAGTAAGGGCAGTATGGAGAATTAACGACAGGACAGTACAAAGTAGTATTTGGGCAGCAGGTTTCCAATCTGGAGAAACGACAGTATGATCAGGAGTTCAAAGGACAACTTGTTCAGAAAGGCAGTTGTGAATTCAAGACAGATACCCTGGTCAAAAAGGGTATGATCACGGTGCTGGATGATGGAAATTACCTGCATTATCAGAATTACGAAGGGGATGAGATCAGGCTTCCGCAAAATGGGATAGCCATGTCTGCCAAGATGGCAAAGGTGCTTGGACTGGAAGTCGGCGATTTTGTTGAATGGCATATTGTAGGGGAGAAGAACTGGGAGAGAAGCAGGATCACATCACTTTACAGAACTCCGACAGGACAGGGCATTACTTTACCCAGAGCGGCTTATGAAGCACTGGAATATGATTTTAATCCCACATCTTTCTATACCAATATGACAATTCCACAGTATGTCAGAGACAGTGATGATATATCTGGGGTGATCAGTATTGATCAGCTAAAGCATGATCTGGATGATAATATGGAAACCATGAATCTGATGATTGGAATTCTGATCATAGCCGCAGTACTGCTTGGAATCATCGTACTTTATAATATGGGGGTTCTTTCCTTCATGGAAAAGACCAGGGAATACAGTAGTTTATCTGGCATCCTATATATACGCTATTATTGGAACATGGCTGACATCCACAGGAGTTAACTATATGCTCTCCGGAAAGGTAAAGACGATATGCATGGTAGATGCCTTAAAGGGCGTGGAATAGATTTGTATATTTGTATATAATAAAAGACTTTATTCTTTGAAAATCATGTGATAAGATGTAACTATTCAGAACCCCATTCACAAAAAGATGTGTTTTGCAGATGTATCTGAACAGTTACGAAGCTATCAGGAGGAGCATTATGAGTGAATTAGATAAGAATATCGAAGCGGAAAGCCAGGAGAAGGAAGTCGTTTCCAAGAATTTTATCGAGCAGATTATAGATAAAGACCTCGCAGAGGGTGTATATGATACCGTTCATACAAGATTCCCACCGGAACCTAACGGATATCTGCATATTGGTCATGCCAAGAGTATTATTTTAAACTATGGTCTGGCAAAAGAGTATGGTGGAAAATTCAACATGCGTTTTGATGATACGAATCCTACAAAGGAGAAAGTAGAATTCGTAGAGTCTATCAAGAAAGATATTGCATGGCTGGGGGCTGACTGGGAAGACAGACTGTTCTTTGCCTCTGATTATTTTGATCAGATGTATGAAGGAGCTGTTAAGCTGATCAAGAAGGGAAAGGCTTATGTATCGGATCTGTCAGCAGAGGAAATCCGTGAATATCGTGGTACTCTGACAGAACCAGGAAAGGAAGATCCTTCCAGCAACAGAAGCATTGAAGAAAATCTTGCACTTTTTGATGATATGAAGAATGGCAAGTTTGCGGATGGCGAGAAAGTACTTCGTGCAAGAATCGATATGGCATCTCCTAATATGAACATGAGAGATCCTGTTATTTATCGTGTGGCACATATGACTCACCACAGAACAGGTGATAAGTGGTGCATTTACCCTATGTATGATTTTGCACATCCTATTGAAGATGCGATCGAAGGCATTACACATTCTATCTGTACACTGGAATTTGAGGATCACAGACCACTCTATAACTGGGTAGTAACAGAACTGGAATATCCACATCCACCTAAGCAGATTGAGTTTGCCAAGTTATATCTGACGAATGTGGTAACAGGTAAGAGATATATTAAGAAACTGGTAGAGCAGGGTATTGTTGATGGCTGGGACGATCCCAGACTGGTATCTATCGCAGCACTTAGAAGAAGAGGTTTCACACCGGAATCAATTAAGAAATTCGTAGAATTAGGTGGTATCAGTAAGGCAAATTCTTCTTCTGACTATGCAATGCTGGAGTACTGTATCCGTGAAGACCTGAAACTCAAGAAGCCCAGAATGATGGCTGCACTCGATCCTGTGAAGTTAGTCATCGATAACTATCCGGAAGGAGAGGTTGAATATCTGGAGGTAGCGAATAACCTTGAAAATGAGGCACTTGGCACCAGACAGGTTCCATTCTGTCGTGAACTCTATATTGACAGGGATGACTTTATGGAAGAACCTCCTAAGAAGTATTTCAGACTTTTCCCGGGTAATGAAGTACGTCTGATGAGTGCATACTTTGTAACATGTACAGGCTTTGAGAAGGATGAGAATGGTAAAGTGACAGTAGTTCACTGTACTTATGATCCTGAAACCAAGCAGGGCAGCGGTTTTACAGGAAGAAAGGTAAAAGGAACGATTCACTGGGTTCCTGCACCTTATGCAGTTAAGGCAGAGGTACGTCTGTATGAGAATATTATTGATGAAGAAAAGGGTGTATATAACGAGGATGGTTCACTGAACCTGAATCCTAATTCACTGACTGTATTGAAGGAATGTTATCTGGAGCCTGCATTAAAGGATGCCAAGCCTTATGACAGCTTCCAGTTTGTAAGACAGGGATTCTTCAATGTGGATTACAAGGACAGCAAACCGGATGCACTGGTATTTAACAGAATCGTATCCTTAAAGAGTTCCTTCGTATTACCTAAGAACTAAAGGAGAACATGCATGAGATATAAATGTCTGGTGCTGGATCATGATGATACAGTAGTAAACAGTACGGCAAGCATTCATTATCCGGCTTTTCTGGAGGCATTGAAGATATTAAGACCGGGAGTGGAGTCACTTTCTCTGGAAGAATATTTCAAAGAAAACTTTGATCCCGGATTCATAGAATTATGTCAGAACAGATATCATATGACCGATGCAGATCTGGAGATAGAAGTAGAGTGCTGGAGAAGATATGTCGAGAATCATATTCCCAAAGCATATCCGGGTATGAAAGAAATCATTATCAGACAAAAAGAAGAGGGCGGCTACGTATGCGTAGTCTCCCATTCTTATGATTTCAACATCAGGCGTGATTATGAAGCCAACGGGTTACCTGCCCCTGATATGATATTTGGATGGGAGTGTAAGCCTGAACAGCGTAAACCTTCAACATATGCGCTGGAGCAGATTGCAGCAGAAT
>CAYRAW010000103.1:0-9784 GCA_964422225.1 uncultured Roseburia sp. | reverse complement strand
CTAGAGCATGCGGTTCATACCCGCAGTGTCGAGGGTTCGAATCCCCCTCTCGCTACTAAAAAGAAGTATTGGAATCCAATACTTCTTTTTATTTTCAAATATTATTCCAACATATTCAGCAGCATTTGATAATGTCTCTGTCCAATATGTCGTCCTGCTCGCTGTAAACCGGCTATGCATTCTTTTACCTCATCCTTAAGAAGACATCTATAACCTGCTCCAAAACAGAATTGCCAGAATAATGATCCTACAGAAACAGCATATGCAATTCCCATGGATTTCACCAGTGAACTGCCCATTGTATCAATGGTATCAGACATCGTATCACGCATGATCTGTTTACACTGTGTGGCTGTTTCCTCGCCTTTTGCAGTCAGTTCCACGTAAGTATTTCTTCTGTCCTTCTGATTCACATTGCGCACGATATAGCCTTTTTCTTCCAGCCCACACAGCGTACGTGAAATTGCTGAGGGCAGCACCCTGGCTTTCGCCGCAAGCTCTGATATGGTGATCTTACCATCCCCGCCCTTATCCGGAATAATTCTTCATACGTTTTTTAATATTTTATTTATTATTCTCTTTCATCTTTGAAAACAGAAGAGGTACTTCTGCGATCAACATGGCGAACCATCCGCATAAATAGGCAAAAGGCAGTGCCGCCATTCCAAGTTTACATACGAATACAAGTGGAATTGCCGCGATCACGCGCACTCCCATATTGACAAAGCTGCTCCACAATGTAACCTTAAGATCTCCGATTCCCCTGAAATACCCCTGTATTCCGTTTGTTACTGCCGGAAGCAGATACATAAGTGCGATCAGGTGCAGATACTGTACGCCATGCCTTACGACCTCTTCATCATTTACGAACAGAAGCATCAGCGGTCTGGCGCAGGTAAAACAGATGATACACACGATCACGCCATAGATCAACTCGATCTTCATTCCACAGCGAAATCCTTCTCGGACACGCTCCTTTTTACCGGCTCCTTCATTCTGCGCCAACAGAGAAGTCATTGCATGCGCAATATTCTGTTCCGGTGTATAGGCGAAATCATCAATTCTGTTAACTGCTGCAAAAGCCGCCATTGCCGCCACTCCCATGGTATTTACGATTGTCTGGATCCCCAGCTTGCCAAGCTGTACAGTTGCCTGCTGCATAGCACTCGTCCAACCATACTGAACGGTCTTGTAGAATGTCTTTTTCTCAAAGCATAACCATTTCCTGCCAAGACACAACACTGGAATCTTCGCTTTAATATAAAGCACACACAGCAGACAGCTAAGTGCCTCGCTGATCACAGTGGACAGCGCACACCCATTACTGCCCCACCTCAGCACGATAACAAAGAACAGATCTCCTGCTATATTAAACACGGAACTTATCATTAGAAAATATAGCGGAGTCTTACTGTCTCCCATAGCACGCAATGCACTTGCAAAGAAATTATAAATAAATGTGAAAATGAGTCCCATCAGGATAATTCTAAGATATGCAGTTGCCATGTCCATGATACTCTCATCTGTCTGCATGATCCGAAGCAATGCCGGAGTCGCTATCACACTGATGATTGCTACAGCAAGTGAAAATACAAGTCCTCCTATCAGCGTCGAGCTAAGCTGTAACTGAAGTTTCTCATAGTCTTTTGCTCCATACTGCATGCTGATCAGCACCCCCGCACCTATGCACAATCCACTCACGAATAATATAACAAGTGTTACCAATGGATTGCTGGTACCAACTGCCGCCAGTGCATCCTCCCCAACAAATTTACCTACTATAATACTGTCTACCGCGTTATACAGCAACTGGAATAAATTTCCCAGAACAAGCGGTATCGTAAATGAAATCAATAATGGGGTAATTTTCCCCGTTGTCATGTCTTTTGTCATAACTGTTATGTCCTTTCTAACGATTGGCTAATATCTTCATCGATTACTCTACACTCCCTTTGATATCTTGTAAAGTATTCCCCTATTATAAAGCAAAAATTTTTGTAGTATTCTGACTTTTAATGTTGTATGATGCATTTTGCAGAACAGACCAAACAATCTACAGAGAAGATTACAAGGATCACAACTGAATTAAATACAAATGCAAATGATGTTGTCGCTTCAATTGAGAGTTCCATTCATGCAACCAATGAACAGATATCTGTAACTATTCAAAATCACATAAAATGAGCCAAATATACTATGAATGAATTCATAAACATATTTGGCTCATTTTATTTTACATATAAGATCATGAAAGAAGCAAATAGAAATACTCCTGTTCTAAAACAGAGTCCTCAAAATTCTCTTCCCAGTATTCAGCCATTCCTTCTGCATTATGACCTATAATTCTGACATAAAGTGAATAATAGAGCTGTACCTTTTCCCTACTGTAATCTCCCAGCAGGAAAATTGACATACGTGTCATAACGTATTCCAGCACAATTGCCTGATAATATTCTGTCAGTTCTCCCAGATCATCACTGATGCAATCTGAAAACATTTCAGAAACCAGAGCTCTCTGAGCCAGTGAATCATACTCTGCGAATTTCTGCTTATGCTGCTCCCATGTGCGATATGCCTGCGCTCTCATTCCCGCAGCAGCCTCTGTATCCTGCTCAGGATACCAGCTATCCACTTTATGCGCAGCATCATATACATATGGCCGGTATATAGGCAACTCTTTATAATACTCTGTGACATTCCAGAAAGTCTGACACAACTCTTCCATCGTTTCCTGAATGGTTGGCTTCATCTCTTCCCAGTATTCCATCTTCTCCCGAAGATTCTCAATGTCTGCATAGACCTCCAGACAATCATCCACATTCTCTTCTGTGTCACAATCCAGACATTCATGCAACAGGGAGAATCCGAGCATGATGCGCTCTGTCAGAGAGAACTCACGATATATACTTTCTCCCTGGATCATACAGATCAGTGTATTCCGTACTCTGTATTCCATTGGAAAATGGATTCCTGCTTCACAGGCATCCTTTACTTCCAATCCCGGACTGCCTTCCAGCCCGTCAAGCATCTCCATGACAGCCGGACAGGCAGAAGAGAGTGAATACTCTTCGATCAATACCTGCTCTTTGTCTTCATCATCCAGCTCCGTGATCTGATTTCTCTTCCTTGGAAAAAGGGCACAGGTATCGCACAGATACCCGTCCCCATGCCTTTTGACTACTTCGCATAATCCCTGACTGTCCAGTAACAGACAGATATCTGCTTCATTCGTCCTCATTTCCCGCGGCACATTCTCCCCTCGGGAAACCGTATATTCCATTAAATATGCAGTATGCTCATTCTTCTGCCATTTGTCACAGGTATTCTGATCCACCTTGATAGACCATCCCTGACAGCAAGTCATAGGACATCTGTCAGCAATGCATCGAAAATCATCATAACCCTGTGTTTTGATCGTGAACATAATTTACATTCTCTCCGGTGCTGAAAATCCAAGAAGATCAATACATGTCTCCAGAATATCTCTGGTCAGTACGAGCAGACTGATATAACCTGCCTTCTTTACCTGATCCTCTTCTGTCAGGATCTTGGTCTCATGATAGAAACGGTTAAATGCATTCGCCAGGTCATAAATGTATGCACAGATCTTATGTGGTGCCAATTCCTCAAAAGCATTTTCTATGCTTGCATTGTACTTGGCAATCTCCATCATCAATGCTTTCTCACTCTCATTTACCGGAGTCTGGAAAGCGTTCTCATCAATGGCAGCACCTGTTTCCTTATATTTAGCCAGAATAGACTTGATACGAACGATCGTATACAGAATGTAAGGACCTGTATCTCCTTCAAAGGAAGTAAATCTATCCATATCAAAGATGTAATCCTTACTTGCCTGATTGGACAGGTCACCATATTTTAGTGCAGCAAGTGCTACGATTCTTGCAGTCTCTTTGGCTTCTGCTTCCTCTACTTCACGGTTGTCAGTAATCTTACGCAGCATCTCAGCATTGATTTCCTGGATCAAAGTCTCCAGACGCATAACACCACCGTCACGAGTCTTAAATGGCTTGCCATCCTTGCCGTTCATGGTACCAAATCCGATATGAACCAACTTTGTCTCAGGCTTCACCAGCTTCGTCTTACGTGCGCAGCGGAATACCTGCTCAAAGTACAGTTCCTGACGTTTATCTGTCAGATAGATGAGTTCGTCAGGGTGATTCTGCTCCATACGCATCATAATGGTTGCCAGATCCGTTGTATTGTACAGAGAAGCTCCATCAGACTTTAAGATCATACATGGAGGTACTTCCTTGGTATCTGTTTCTTCCTTGACATCTACGACCAGAGCGCCATCACTGACATACGCATAGCCCTCTTTCTTCATATAATCTACCATGCCAGGGATCAGATCGTGTACAGTAGATTCACCATTCCACAGATCAAACTCCACATTTAACTTCTCATAGTTTCTCTTCAGATCTGTCACAGACACGTTGATGATATGATTCCACAATGCGCGGTATCCCCTCACGCCGCTCTGTAATTTATACGTACATGCCATAGAATCCTCTTTGTACTGAAGATCTTCTTTGGAACGTTTACTTGCAAACGGATATATCTCCTCCAGCTCTGCAATGGTAAATGGGGGCTCCGTCGGATATTCCCCGGTGTAACTTTCATCGAAATATACCAGATCCGGCTTACGGATATGAAGCTCGTTCATGATCAGACCCATCGGCTGTCCCCAGTCACCCAGATGAATATCTCCAATAATGTGATGTCCCATATATCTGACGATACGCTTGATACTCTCACCGATAACGCCAGAACGCAAATGTCCTACATGGAGGGGCTTCGCTACATTAGGTCCACCATAGTCGATCACCATCTCCAGAGGCTTTGTGGCTTCTTCTACACCAAATTTCTCATAGCCTCTCATTTCCTTCACATAGTTTCCTACGAATCCTTTGCTCAATGTCAGATTCAGGAAACCGGGAGCTACTGCCTCTGCCTTCTCAAATACCTTACTGTCAGTTAATTTTGCTGCCACATCATTTGCGATCATAATAGGCGCTTTCTTATATTTCTTGGCACCTGCCATGGCACCATTACACTGATATTCACATAGATCAGGTCTGTTAGAGATAGATACTTTACCAAGTTCTTTCTCATAGCCTGCTGCTTCAAAAGCCTGCATCACTTCTTCAGAAATTAAATCCAGAATCTTTTTCATTTCTTATCTTTATCCTTTCTTCCACTTACGAACACCATTCAAAATCATGTATAAATATACTTTCTATTGAATAGTTACCTTTTCTTATCATATATGCTTTTGAATCAGTGTGCAATATATTTTTCAAGTTCTTTCCTTCTTCTGACGCTCACGTTCCATTTTGGAATAGATACAGCCACAATAATCCTGTCTGTACAGATCATATTCTGCTGATAATTCTATAGAACGTTTATACCCATTCTTTTTTTTGAAATCTGATACAAGCCATGGTATTTGGTATTCACCAGATAGCTTTTCTCCGATTTCATTGAGTTTCGCTGCATTTTTAAGTGGACTGATGGTCAGCGTAGTTGTAAAATAATCTGTTCCCATATCTGCTGCAAGCTGTGCCGTCTTTCTAAGGCGCAGTTCATAACAGGCAAAACACCGTTCACCACCTTCATGGCACTTCTCAAGACCTTTTGCAATTGCATAAAAAGCGTCCGTATCATAATCTCCCTCGATCACTTCTATGGGATAATAGATGTTCTGCGCATTGTATGCCGCTATCAGTCTCTTCTGTTCTGCCACACGCTTACGATATTCCTCCTCCATGGAAATATTGGGATTATAATAAAATACTGTAATTTTAAAATACTGTCTCAGATATTCCAGACAATAACTGCTGCAGGGTGCGCAGCAGCTATGAAGCAAAAGACTTGGCACCTCACCTTTCTGTGTCAGTTGCTCTATGATCTTATCCAGTTCCTTCTGATAATTACGTACCTGATTCATATGATAATATTCCTCTTTTTCATTCACTTGGATACATATTTGTTTACCACTTCTGCCAGAAGACTGATATCAATTGGCTTAGACAGGTGAACTGTCATACCTGCATTCAGGGATTTCTGCACATCTTCTGAAAATGCATTTGCAGTCAGGGCAACAATAGGTATCCTGTCTGCCCTCGGATGACTACTGCTTCGAATAGCCCTGGCAGCCTCATATCCATTCATAATTGGCATTCGTATATCCATTAATATCATATCATATTCTTCCGGTCCAGAGTGTTCAAATTTATCAACGACCTGTTTTCCATCTCTATAAATATCACACTCTGCTCCTTCTCTGTGCAGCAGCTCCTCCAATATTTCATAATTCAGTTCATTATCCTCTGCGCAAAGGAATCTGATACCCTGTAATCTTTTGGATGTTTGTGTTCTCTTCTTTTTGTCGGTGTTTTCTACTTTTTTATTTACAATTCTAAAGTCAAGTATGACTTCAAAACAGCTCCCATATCCCTGTGCGCTTTTTACATCTATGCTGCCGCCCATCATATCTATCAGATTCTTAACGATCGACATCCCCAGTCCTGTTCCCTGTACAGAGCCGGTCTCCGAACTGTTTTCACGGCTGAAAGATTCATAAATTCTGCTTAAATATTCCTGACTCATGCCAATTCCATTGTCTTTTACCTGAAAACATAACTTTGCATATGGTTGGGAAGACTGTTCTAATTCCCGTACGTCAAGGCTGATAGTACCTCCCGGCGGCGTATATTTGATGGCATTGGAAAGCAGATTGTTCAAAATCTGTAAAACTCTGATTTTGTCACCGCATAACCATTTATGTTGTAACTCATGGGTAGCTACATTAAAAGTATGCCCCTTTGCATCTGCCTGCGTCCGGACATTCATTTCTGTCTGAGTCAGAAGTTCCATAAGATTGAATTCCGTCTCATTCATAACTACTTTGCCACTTTCAATCTTACTCATATCCAAAACATTATTAATAATTTCCAGAAGCTGTTGCCCTGCTGCCTTGATCTTGCCAGTATAATCAATGACTTTCTGTGGTGAATACGCATTATGTTCTAATAGAGAAGTCAGTCCAATGATCACATTCATAGGTGTTCTGATATCATGGGACATATTAGCCAGAAAAGTACTTTTGGCGTGATTGGCACTTTCTGCTGTCTTGAACGCAGTTCTGGCAGCACAGACCGCATCGGACAAATCTGCATTCTTATGATCCAATTCCTCATTAATATGGGCAAGTTTGTCATTATTTCTTCTCTCTGCTTCCAATACTGTCCTATGCTGTAATCCCACTGCATAGAAAATAACCAGTGCACTGGACATTACCACTACCCCGGCAAACATCAGCACAATCCTCACTGTAGAATTGACCAGCTTCACCGTATTGGTCGCAACATACGAAGACGGTACCATAAACAGCAGTGTCCAGTCAGAGTTTTTCATCTGATATAGTACATAATAATATTCAACGTCATCAAAAACAGCATTGGAATATGCAATGCCATCCTCCTCCAGCCTTTTTTTAGTCTGTTCAAAGGAACTTCCATGTAAATATTCCATATTCCCCAATACGGTATAAGTATTGTATCCTTTTAACAGTTCTCTTGACTGACTGTTAAAAAGCTTCACGCCGTTTGGATCGATTACATATACCGTATTATTTCCATCATACGCCGAACATTCAAAATAGGGATTAAATTCTTTCATATCCTGTACGATACCATAATATTCCAATATAATGTTGCCCTTTTCATCAGGTATGATCATGTTTTCGTCCAGTTTATTTAAGAATACGATTGCAGTCTTATCCGTAGTCATCGTATTAGAAACGAAACTGACCTTTTGGGGATCATCCATAAGATAGTCCATTGGTCTAAACGCCCCCATTAGCCCATCCTGTGTATAATAGCGTCCCAGACTGTCCACCGCCATAAGTTTGAGATTTTTATTCTTCAGTTCTGCCAGTTTCGTCTGCCTCTGCATGAACCGCAACAACTGTTCTTCATTCTGTACAACTGCTTCTTCTAAATGGTTGCTTTGTGCTGCCACCGTTTCCCATCTGTTCGCAACCACATCTTCCAGACAGATAAATAACTGCGTTGTAACCTCCCGCATCTGACTGAGACGTTCTTCATACAGGATCTGATCATTATATCTGCTATATTCCTGAAGAAAAATATACACACATACAGATACAAATACCAGAAATAAAGTCATGATTCCCGCCGTATGTATCTGCCTTTCTCCCCCGGTCGGCTTGCCTTTTATCAAATTATTCATTGCCTATTCCTGCTCCCATACAATATCTTTTGTGGAAAAAGTATCATACTGGCTAAAAAAATCCTGCGCTGCCTTCAATCCTAAAATTCCTGTGTCTGTAAGTTTTCCTTCCTGAGCAACCTCCTCGGTTACTCCGCAAATTGCAACTGTGTATGTATCCGTATCCTCTATTTCAAATCCCTGCGGAGTCACCAGCTCATATGGGAATGTATTGCCGTCCCCGTTCCGGTCATAGCCATCCCGCACTAATTCCCTGATTCGTTGTCCAGTAAGTGTTACCGTTAGAATATTGCCTCTCCATCCTGTTGGAAGAATTGATGTGATCTCCTGATCCGTAAGCGGCAATGCAAATAAATCACCACTTACTCCTTCAAGATTCAGGTCTTCATCATATGATAATTCATACCATTTATTCTTGGAAATCAGTGCCAGATCCGCACCACTCGCCCTGGCAAAACAGATCCCTACTACTCTGGCGCAGGCATCTGTATCCAGCTTTTCTGTGATCGTAGTGTATCCTGCTAATGTATTATCACTGAGCAAACTTTGATTGTCATCAAAGGCATGTACTACGTCATCCAGAGTCGCCTCATCCTGTATATAATCTATCACTTCATTTCCTACCGGTACAATGATATTTTCCCATCCTGAATAGATGAATGGAGCCGTCTTACCTTCATTGAGCTGTTCTTCAATCCTGGCATAATATCCCTTACTGTTTATTTCATAATCTCTAAGAGGAAGCAGTGATGTATTGGCATAAGCACTGTTAAGTGCCTGCATTCCATCCACTGTAGACAGAACTTCCATGACGTGGATCGCATCCTGCAATTTCTGTTCATTACCCGCATCTTCCAGATGCTTATTTAGTCCCATGTACCTTGAAACCTGCAGGATAAATGCATTCTGAGTCCCATCCATCGACAGATATGGCATCAGTCCAAATTCATCTGTCGTTTCTTCTGTAGAAAAAGTATTGGCATTCCCTAACATAAAAAGCGTATCACCCTGTGCCATCATAAGTCTGGTCTCTTCGTCACTCAGAGGGTTTCCTTCATTATTCAACATTCCTACAGCCTTCCATTGGGCAAGGTCTGAAAGTGCCTCCAACATTTCCGGTGAGTCTGCCATTCCTGTATCGCCCTCCAAAAAGTCTTTCTGCCACCTGCGTCCATCCGGAGTATTAAAATAACTGGTATCCAGAATATTACACAAATATTGAAAACCATAACCAGGCAATTGAAGCTGAGTCAGTGCCAGCCTGTAACCTGCTGCCTCTACTTTAGGTGCTAATTCTTCCAGTTCTTGAAAAGAGGACGGCAATTCCCAGCCATTTTGTTCCAAAAGAGTCTTATTATATGTAATACCAATACAGTCATAATAGGTAGGCAACATGTAAATAGCCCCATGATCTGTTACTTCCCGCAGTCTTGCCTGCGCATAGTGATCAGTAAATCCATAACCTGACATATCAATGAGTTTATCACTCACTTTATCATGCTCTGGTACG
>CAYRAW010000102.1:0-9811 GCA_964422225.1 uncultured Roseburia sp. | reverse complement strand
TGCACAATAAATATCCGGCATATCTCCGACCTGCAACTGTGCCCTTACATAGGCTGTGTAATTCTTACCACTATAGGGGATTACCTCAAGATTGATTTCAGGATATATTTTATGTACTTCATTAATAAAAGCACTCATATTTCTGAATGGGGACATGATAGTAATCGCTTCATGGTTACTGTCTGCTGCATGTTCCTTCTGCACACACACAATCATTAATACCACAATCGCAATTACTATGATAAGACCGATTTTTCGACTCTTTTTCGTATAGACTCCTCCTCATATCTAAGCAAATGCTTATATTACATGAGTTTATTATATTGAGTCTGTCGATTCTTGTCAATTATTATGTTAACTCCTTATAAAATATCGTTTATAATCCTCTCTCCATGCAAATAAATTCTTTCTCGAAAAGGACACATTCTCCTACTTTCTCAAAACCTAATGATGTATAGCAGGCAATTGCTCCCTCATGACCTTTTCTTACCAGAATATGGACGCTCTTTTTACCCTGTTCCTTTAGAACACCAAAAGCATATCTCATCATTTCTTTGGCGATTCCCTGATTCTGCATGTCTTCTCTCACACATAATCTTGCCAGTTCACCTGCCGGTGCTATATTCTCATTCCACACAGAAAGGCTATCTACCTCTTCGTCCTCATCAATTGAAATGGCAGCTATGATTTCTTCCTTGCTGTTTTTCATAATAAACAGGGCATCTCTTGACAGATCGAACTCTATGGTTTCCTCGTTTGGATAATATTCGTTCCAGTCAGCCGGTCCATACAGTCTCGTCCGGTACAGATTCAATATTTCTTCTTTGTCAGCCATAACGGCTCTTTGAATTATATACATTCTATCTATTTCTCCTGTTGATTGTTTGCTTCCTAGTACACCTTAATAAATTTCAACTTCTGTCCACAGAGTCTGGCAATGAATCCAACCAGCAAGGCTGCTATGATGGTACCTTCTCTGACACCGTTTAACTGTCCGGCAAAGACAAAAGACTCACCGGGAAGCATGACAACGTCTGCCACCACTTCCAGATAAACTCCAAATCCAAGGACTGCACAACCAATCAGCAATGCAATGACTTTTATCAAATAATTACCCGGATTAACCCAGGTAAGTAAATACATCGTAAGATCTATAAAATATCCAAATGCAATTGACACCGGTATCTGCAGAATATCTTCAAGTTTAAAGTTCTTTCGCAGTATCAGTATCTGAAGCAAAATAAGCAAAACACTGAAAAAAATCGTAAAATTACCTAAAGTAAAAGCAAAATTCAAACTCGGAACATAGGGAATAGATGAAATAGGCGATGTGCCCAGACTCGCCTTAGTGATCAGACTGACTCCCAGTGCATTTACAAACAATCCTGCCAAAAATAACAGATACCTTTTTAACTTATTCATTTGTTTCATATCCTTCTTTCTCTGTATTCATCAGATTCTTATATATTTTCCGGTATGTTGCCATAAAGGCAGCATATTCCTCCTCTGATATCCCCATTAACGCCTGATTCTCAATTTCTGAAAAAGTCGTTTCAATTAATTTTTGTTTTTTTTGCCCCGACTCTGTCATATAAATGTGAAAAGAACGGCGGTTCCCATTCAATATCCGTCGCTCGATCAGCCCCTTCTCTTCCATTCGATTCAGAATAGAAGTCAATGAACCCGCTTCGATAAAACATCCACTGGCAATTTCTTTCTGAGTGCTGCCATTGTGTTCTTTCAAATAGTCAAGTACCTTGGGTTGTCCTATCGTAAGTCCCGTGTTCTTTAATTGTTCCATGATTCGATGCTGCACAAGCATATGATTCGCCATGATCAAATAATGCAGGGAATCATTCATATCTCCACCATACCTTTCCTGTATCATTTATACGCAAAAATAGTTATAATTCAAACAGTTTGAATTATAACTATTTCCATTAATTATGTCAATATTTTAGGTCTTGCTCCACCAGAAGAACCACCCTTGGCAAACAGGTAATCCAAATTATCATAAGTCTCTGTATTTAAAATACGTTCACATTCTACAGCGATTTCATCTAACCTTTTTTCTTCCATAGTATCCGCGAGGGATATTACAGGTCGATAAGTAAGTGCCCCCATACCGGATGAACCTACTATTGCAAGTCTGTCCAGACTTCCCACTTCATATGGATTCATTCCATTTCTACGCATCAGTCTATCTACCAGTAATCTTCCCCAGCCATCAGGCAGACTATCCGCAAACACTCCAAAAATGCCATCAAAAGGATCCATTTTAGGCATAAATACCTTTTTCTCCAAAGGCAACGAAAAAGGGCTGATCGAAAAGCCATCTGCAATCCAGTCATTATCATATTCAAATAACGCCAAACGATTCCGGTATAAAGCCATTGTACCTACGCGGACATCATGATAATAAACCTCCAGTTTATTTATCCTGTTCATTGATTACCTCCTCTATTGACTGAAATGGCACTGAATCAAATAGAGTTTCCAACTCTTCCTCCACTTCAAGAGCTATTGCAAGTTTTGTCAAAGATTGAAGTGAAATTTCACCAATTTGCTCAAATCTTTTGATTGAACCCAGACTTACTCCTGATTTTGCAGCCAAAGCTTTTTGCGTAATCTTTTTCCGCTTTCGTAACCTTACCATCCTATTGGCAATATCATTATTAATTTCGTTCCATGTTTTTTGATATAAGTTAATCATGCTAATATTTTAGCACTTTTTTCAGATTTTATCAAGAAAGGCTAAAATATTAGTTTTTCTGATTTTTCCAATAATCCGGTGTGACGTCACGCCCCATATCTTTGAGAAGCTGTCTGTCACTTCTGATCGTAGCACAGGCTACTGTTGTGAGCATATTGCCGGTGATCGTTGCGGATACACCTGACTTAAAAGCAAGTTCTCCATCATTGGTCAGCAGTGCGCGTCCTGCTCCCAGTCGTATGTCTGCCCTGGGGTTAATATATCTGAAAAAGGCAACTGTACGCAGAATCTCCGGTTCTGTCAGTCTCTCCAGCCCCTCTAATGGTGTACCGGGAATCGGCATCAGAGCATTGATGGGAATAGAATCCACTCCGACTTCCGCCAGACTGACTGCCATATCCAGTCTGTCCTCCCAAGTCTCACCCATTCCTATAATTCCTCCTGAACAGGCGTACATGCCTTCTGCTTTGACCTTTTTCAGTGTTTCTATCTTCATATCATAGGTATGTGTCGTACATATATTAGGGAAATTGCGCCTGGAAGTTTCAATATTGTGGTGATAGCCAGATACGCCTGCCTCATGCAGTCTGTGAAGCTGTTCAGCACTTAAAAATCCCATAGATGCGCACAGATCTATCTTACATTCCTTTTTCATTGTCTCGTAAGCATGTATCGCCTTGTCAAATTCTTCTCCGGTGAGTGCCTTTCCGGCTGTTACGATAGAGAAACGGTCTACACCCTCGCTCTCGTTCATTTTACATGCCTCTACTATCTTCTCTTCCGGCAGGAAGTCATAGACTTCACAGTTTGTATGGTTATGAGCCGACTGCGCACAATACTTACAGTCCTCCGGACATTTGCCGCTTCGTCCGTTTATGATCGAGCATAAGTCCACCTTATCTCCGACAAATTTCTCTCTTATCATGTCAGCGCCTTTACAGAGTTCATCCAGATCACATGTTATAAAAAATGACAGATCATCATCCCTTGTGATTCTTCTTCCATCCATAATTTCCTGTGCCAGTGTGATTGCATCCATGTTCATCTCTCCTGTATATTTAATTTATTTGATTGTTAACTTGTATTTATCTCTACGGTTAACAATGATAAATTAAAAGGAGGACTTAGTCAAGACTTTTTAGACTATAGATGAAACCAGATTTCATTCACATTTTTTTAGTTATTATAAAACCAATTGATTAAATTTGATTTCAACTTCTTTAATCTTACAAACAATCTTTTATCCTTCGGGCACATTTGTTCAAGCTCCTCAAGACTATATTTTCTCAAATCATCTTTGTTTTTTATCCCAATTCTAAATGCATCCATACATAGGAAGTCATCAAATCTGACTCCATGTTCCTTCTCATTCAGATCTCCTACACTACGAAGCTTTATGCCTTGCTCTCCACAAATCTGATATAATTCCTGCAGTGTCGCCTGCCCCATATTACGAAACTTTATAAAATGCTCCTTTGGATATTCTCTCAATCCTCCAATGATTCAAATCCATTTCTTCTTAGAACATTCCGTAATCTGCTCGACATTTCAATATCATCGTAATCTGTTTTTTCAGCGTACATAAAAACTCCCTTTCTCTCCTCAAATCTACTGTATATCAGCTATGATTCACTGGTGTGCGCACTTCTATAAGATTTCCTGATGGATCATAGAATCTTACCATCTTTCGTCCTCCATCCAACTCCGTCAATTCAGTCTGAAACCTCACAAAAATATCACTTGAAGTAAGTTTATCTACCAATCCATCAGACAATATTGCATTGCCTTCCTGTTTCATAATTACCTGCAATCCAAACATTTCCTGATAAAAACAAATAGATTCTTCCATATCATCAACAACTATCAAAACATTTTTTAATTTCATGATTTCTTTTCCTGCCTCTCAAGTTCTTTTTGAATCCACGTCATAATTACATCTACAAGATAATCCTGCTGCACCTGACTTAGTTCCCTTCCCGGCTGCATTTTATGCCACTTTCGGATGCACTCTCTGCAGCATGTTGCCGTTGCATGTTGGGCAATAAATACTGGATGACCTTTCATCGGTGTCTGTTTACCATCATTTGCTATATATGCAGGGGCTTCTCTCTTTTCAATAAAGTCCTTGTTAATAAAAATCTCGTAACTTTCAATGTTTCATCAATAATTTTTTCTCTGTTATCAGAATACTTAATCTTCATCAAAAGAGAATATAATTCAATCTTATTAATCATGTTTAACATATTTGTTGTTTCATCCAATTTTTCCTGTGCTTTTTCATCAGAAATCATAATGTGCCTCCTTTATCTGTTGCAAACATATTTTTTCTTAATATGTCTCTACTGCCAGCCTGCTTGTTTGCCAACTTCATCACCTACAATAAAGCCAAGCAATGCGGAGAAATAATTGACATTCTTAGTCATCAATCCCATTACACAAATAACAACAATTGCTCCATTGCCTACCCATATTGCAGAGTTACCATCACCTTCTTTACTCTACGCCCAAGGCTTTATAAACCGCTTCTTCCGGAGAAGAATAGAATATCAAACTGAATGCTCCAACTAAGTCAGAAGGTACAGTTCCAAGATCTGCTGCCGATGTGATTGGAAGTGATATATATTCCGGGAGCTGCTGATATCAGAAATGAAAATACAAATCAAGCAGAAGCGACTGCTGTGTCAAAAGAAGATAAAATACTTGAGTATATCAGGCAGAATGGAAGTATTTCTTCTCAAAAAGCTGCTGATATAGTGGGTTATAAGTCAAAGACAGGAGCAAGAAAATTGCTTGATAAGATGATAGAAAAAGGATTGATTACGAAGACTGGAAATGGACCGGCAACTAAATATGTGATTTAGTGGTAACATTGCTACTTATCGAACACTTTATTGAACACTATCGGACACTTTTGCGGGCTATCGGATACAATGTGTTCGATAAGTGACCGATAGTGACCATTTATCGGACACTTATTAGCATAAGCTGAATATAAATATTTGTGCAGACTATCTGCTCAAATGGATTAGAAGGTAAAATATGGATTTACAGAACATACAGGATCAATTAAATACAGAATTTGCCAAGTCAGAGACAAGAATCATATTCTGGTTTGATGATAAAGGTGAATACGAGGATGAAGTATCTGAACTGCAGCTTGGTGATGTAAAGCTGCACATTCTTGATGGTACAAACTGGCTCTATTCAAAGTATTTATTAAATGAAGAGGATAAAGAGAGTAAATATCTTGTATGTTATATTTGTCACAATTGAGTAAAAACTCGCTTTTTAAATTATAGTACAAAACGCTTATTCTTGCAATCAAAATAATCGCATTTTCTTGCGAGCTTTAATTATTTTCATTTAAAAGTCATTAGTTTTTGTGAGAAAGATATTCACAACCTTGCATATGCATTTAATGTATTCGTATCAGCATCATTGAATGTACTTGAATATGTCTGTAAACTGCCTGACGGATCTGTTGCACAGTTGGTAAGTGATATATACGCATCATACAAATCTGATACGAAATATCCTTTTGGGCGAGTATATTTCTGTTTTATCATCTTTTTTCTCGTAGATAGCGTTATACCATACCTGCTTAATCAGATTTGCACTTGACTCAGCATCACTTGCACCTGTCAGCATTGTGGCAGTAGCTATTTTCAGATTATAGGAATACTTCTTGTATCAATATTGCACCGCAATGCATACACTTCTTTGCTTTTTCTGATACCTGTTCTCCACAATGTGGACATACAAAACTGTTCTCCCTTCTTACATCTGCCCCATAAGACTTTCTATATTACGGTTTGTTGCCAATGCCGAAAACATAGAGTCAGTTGCTTTCGTTTTCTGCATTTTGCTCCCTTATCCTGTCTAATATTATATCAATACGACTCCTTTTATCACTATTCTGCCCTGAATCAGTTAATGTGTTTTCTCCTTCATAAATAGAAGCAGTATCTCCCTGCACTACATGAGGTTTTTGTAGTTCCATATTGGGTCTGCGGATTCGGACACCTCCGATATGGTATTTCTGATAGAGCTGTTTTAATATATCTTTTTTCATAAGTCCTCCTCTCCCGTATGTAAAAATGTGAACTGTTCAATTATCCTGTTTCACCTATATAACAATTCAGGTTCGAAAATGTTACACAAAATTTCTTCTATTATATAAAAATATATAAAAAAATGGAGACAACTGTCCCCATTTTTACAGAAAAGAAATTAAAACTTCACTACTTCCGGTTCATGTGTAAATGATGAAAATGTAGCTGTAGCATTCTTAAAATAGAACACCTCCGTGTTGCCATCATCTGCTGAATACATCTTCTGCAATGATGGGTAAGCATCAAGCATAGACTGTCTTGCCTCTCTTCGGTCGTCTTCTACAAGTTCTCCAGCTACACGCAGCCATTCCCCATTCTTAAATGCACAGATTTCCACTTTTGGATTTGCATGAATCTGCTTGGAAACCTCCTTTACCTTACCAGTCTGAATGTCAACTAAAGCTTTGTGATCTGTAATGTATCTCTTCCTACTTTGCATGGCAAAAACAGTACCTTTACACCGGCTGCTCTGGCTTCTTCCAATGCTTCACCAAACTCTGGCTGCATACTGATATAAGGGCGTACTTCGCTGACTCCTTCCATCTGAATTACAAAGGCAATCATGCATTCATAGCCCAATGCTCTGGCTTTGGTAAGTTCTCTTAAATGTTTCACTCCCCGCTCAGTCGGTGCGTCCGGGAAATATCCGATTCCATCAATCTCCAAAGTACAGCCTTTTACTTCCATAAGATATTTCTGCTGATCTTTTTCCATATAAAAATCAATCCTTGAATCTCCATAGACGTATTCCGGCTTCACTATCGTGTAGTCCTGTGTCTCCAACCACTCCTGTACAACCTTGTTTGGAGCCTGACTGTCTATATTGACCCAGCCAAGGTTCTCCTTGTATACAGCGACCAGATCATACTTTGTCTTGCGATCAGGATTATCTGATACCTCCAGTCTGACATTGGAATCCGGAAGAAGAAGTTCTCTGCACCTCCCGGTATTCTTCACATGCACCGTTTCCTCTGCTCCATTGATCAACACATGCGCAATAAATCGATTGGGTCTGTTTATAAATCTTCCTTCTATGATTTCTCTATATTTCACGCCTTTCCCTCCGGAAACATTTATTTTGCCACTTCATTCCACACCTGATTCTTCCGCCAGTTTTTCCGCAATTCTTTTTGTATTTCCATTCGACCATGAATAATATACTACCAATTTCCCTGGCATATTTTCGTACCTTCATCAATCAGGAAGGTTGATCCTGTGATAAACGCACCCTTGTCACTCTTCATCAGCGGTTCCAGGTCTTCCTGCCGGGCATTTTGCAAACATATTCTTATAAAAATCACCACGCGGTCCATTAAACTCATCGACCGCAAGTGGAGTCACAATAATTCCAGGTGCAATATCATTCAATCTTGCGCCACGCTTACCCCATTCTACTGACTGCGCCATGACACGTTTCTTATTACAACGTTTTGCCATCTGATATGCGTGAAGTGTATCTTTGATGTTTTCCGGCTGCAAAATTTCAAGATTTAACAACTCTTCGGTCGGTGTTGTTGCAAGTGCTTCATCCTCTTCTGCTGTAAGCTGTGGCATTCGCCATGGAAATCTGTCCTGCGCCTGTTACGATCGTTACACCTTTTTTACTCATAAATTTTCCCTTCCTATTCTACATTTTTCTTCGCCCAGTCAGCTACTGCAGATTCTGCTTTTGCTGCGTCCGCACCATGAACCGCAATGCCTGTTCCAATTGTTGCACCTTTACAGATTTTTCTAAGGTCACGTTCACTATTCCCAAGTCCGCTTCCCTCATGTGTCATAAGCGCCATCACTTTTTTCCCTGTAAAATCAAGTCTCTCAAGCTGAGTAAATACAGCTGCCGGATAAGTTCCCCACCAGCAGGGACCGCACACGAAAATGTTATCATAATCCGAAATATCTTCCAGATATTTTTTCAATTCCGGTCTGGCATTTTCTCTTAATTCCTGCTGTGCTTCCTCTGTACATTTGTGATAGTTTCTTGAATACTCATTCACAGTTTCAACCTCAAAAAGGTCACCGCCTATTGCCTTTTGAATAAATTCAGCACAAATTTCCGTATTCCCTTTCTTCAGATCAACAATGCTTCCATTTACATAATTTTCACCTTTTCGTGAATAATAGATGATCAAATTCTTAGCCATTTTTATATCTCCTGTGCGTGTCTGTTTTCTGTTGTTAACTTAATCATAATTCAAGGACGTTTCCCATTCAAATCTTTGTTCTTATCATATTGATAAGTATTTCTAATCATTATATAATATTAGCAGTATTAAGCGTTTGCGAAACACAATTCGTGCCATTCTCTATCCCAGTTTCGCAATCAACTATATTGACATCATATTAGAAAAGAGGACTATCGGCTATGCTATTACGACAAATAGAGTATTTTCAGGCTGTGATCGAAAATGGAAATTTCTACGAAGCGGCAGAACAATGCCATGTTTCACAGTCTGCTATTTCCCAACAGATCAAAAAACCGGAAGAGGAACTGGATGTTAAGCTGTTAGAGCGTCATAACCGCACCTTTTCGCTCACACCTGCCGGTGAACATTTCTATAGAAAGAGTCTTATCATCACTGGTGACATAGGACAAATGCTCAGAGAAACAAAGCGTATCGCTGCCAATGATATTGTTCTCATCATCTTATGGACACTTGCGAGCCTTTATGACGAGCGTTATATTGCCGTAGGATAATTTTTACCAGTTCTTCTTTTCCTTACTGCTGTCATGTTGAGATTTTCTCTCTTCGACCATCCTCACGAACCATTCTACCATTGTCGGGTCCTGATGTGAGAAAAAGGCACTGGTCGCTGTATCCAACTGTGCGATCTGCTTCATATCATCCTCTGAGAGTGTAAAATCAAAAATATTGAAATTCTCTATCATACGTTCCCTGTGAACAGATTTCGGAATCACAATAACCCCTCTCTGAATGTGCCAGCGAAGCATGACCTGTGCCGTTGTCTTACCGTATTTTTCACCGAT
>CAYRAW010000101.1:3389-9862 GCA_964422225.1 uncultured Roseburia sp. | reverse complement strand
GTTCCCTATCTGCGTCGCTGTCTGGCTGCCTCATACATCAGTATAGAAGTTGCCATGGCTGCATTAAGTGACTCTACATGTCCCGCCATAGGGATTTTTATATACTGAGTTGCTGCATCTGCAGTCTCCTTTTTCAGCCCATTTCCTTCATTGCCGATCAGAAAAGCTGTTCCTTTTTGGTAATCCGCTTCATCATAACATACGCTGTCCTGTAAATGTGCTGCATATACCCGGATTCCCCTGCATTTCAATACCTGAATGGTATTCTTCAGATCATCTGTCTGGTAAAAAGGCATTCTGTATATGGAACCCATGGTTGCCCGAATGACCTTGGGATTAAAGATGTCCACTGTATCCCTGCTCATGATCACGCCATTTACACCTGCTCCCTCAGCAGCACGCAGAATCGTTCCCAGATTACCCGGGTCCTGCAGATCCTCTAATACAACCAGAAGCGGTGTTTTATTCTCCAGAAGGTCTTCCAGTTCATAGTGAGGACACTTCAGAACACTCATGATCCCCTGTGGTGTTCTGGTGTCTGCAACTCTTTTAAACACATCATCTGCAACGATTTCGCACCCCTTTGCCTTTAATTGCTCCCGATAGGTGCACTTCGCCCAGAAGCTCTCTGAAACATAGACTTCCCTGATCCAGTCTGTGGGTGCCTCCAGAAACATTTTAGTTCCTTCCACGATAAAAGACTGCTGGGCACGTCTCTCCTTGGATTTCTGGCACAAAGCCATTAAATTCTTCATTCTCTGATTTGATGCGCTTGTTATCATACTGCCTCCATTATTTCCTACGTTTTTTACGGGGTTCCAAAAGTCTGGCAGCTACATCATTATGTGCCATTACCATCAGATGCTCCTGCTCCTGTATCACATAATCCGCTGATGGCATAATATGCATCTCTTCGCCTTCATTTCTGCGGATTCCCAGTATCGAAACCTTTAATTTCATTATGCTCTCCTATCCTACAATAATCTTTTCCTGCGGAAGCCTGATACTGTCTGATGTCTTTTTCTGGGCAAAAACAAGAGCAAAAGACAAACTGCCAAGTCTGCCGCAATACATCAACACTATCAGGATCAGTCTGGACACCGTATTCAGATCCCTCGTAATGCCCGTAGTCATTCCGACCGTATTGATCGCAGAGAATACTTCCAGCAATACATCTGCCATATCAAAAGGCTGCATACACATGATCCATATCACTGCAAACATTCCCAGTGCAAAGTTCACTACAACGACTGCATTGGCTTTTTTAACCACATCATCGGTCAGACGTCTGCCAAACAGATTGATATCTTCGTGATTACGGATCATTGCCGCTGCATACAGAACCAATACAACCATGGTCGTTGTCTTGGCGCCACCTGCTGTTGACCCTGGACTGCCACCGACAAACATGAGCAGTATGGTCAACATTTTACCGGCATTGGACAGCCCTGCCACATCCGTTGTATTAAATCCCGCAGTTCTGGGTGTAACAGATATTTCTTAAAATGCCACTTATTACGCATCAAGTCATCCCATACCACAAAACCGATACCTCCGGTCAGGATCAGAAACATCACAACAACGTTGACCAGCATATCTCCTTCAAAAGACACCAGTGAAGAGTACGCCTCATCATATCCCATCAGGTCAAATCCTGCATTACAAAAAGCAGACACTGCATGAAAAATGGAAAATGCTATTCCACGCCACACCCCATATCTCCTTTGCGCCCGGCATACAGGCTTAGTCTCACATTCCAAAATGCCTACGCACATTATAGCAATCTGCCATAACAAAAACAATCCGAAAATAAGTAAATCTCATCTTCGGATTGTTTCTTTCTTGTCTCACATTCAGACTTTATTTATTATCTGGACAATTTTCTACAGATATCATACTGATATTCATTAATTGTCTTTTCCATATTCAATGCTTCTTCGATATCGAAGTCTACGAATTCACCATGCTTGTATGCTACTACACGATTGGACTTACCTGCACACAGAATATCTGCTGCATAAGCACCCATGATAGAAGCATAGAAACGATCCTTACATGTAGGGCTGCCGCCACGCTGTAAGTAACCAAGAATCGTTGCACGGGTCTCAATACCTGTTGCAGCTTCGATTCTCTTTGCCATGGATGTAGAATGTCCGATGCCCTCTGCATTTACAATGATATGGTGGGTCTTGCCACGCTTTCTGCTGGCGATGATATTATTGATCAGTTCCTGCTCATTATAATCATATTTCTCAGGAAGAAGGATATCCTCTGCACCATTGGCAACGCCTGTCCACAGAGCAATGTATCCTGCATTACGTCCCATAACTTCGATAATAGAACATCTCTCATGGGAAGAAGAGGTATCTCTAACCTTATCAATTGCTTCCATTGCTGTATTAATTGCAGTATCGAAACCAATTGTATATTCTGTACAGGCAATATCAAGGTCGATCGTACCGGGCAGACCGATCGTGTTGATACCATTTCTTGCAAGAGCCTGTGCTCCACGGTAAGAACCGTCACCACCGATTACAACCAGTCCATCGATACCATGCTTTCTACAGATATCTGCTGCGTGGGCCTGTACTTCCGGGTCTTTGAATTCCAGACAACGGGCTGTACCAAGGATCGTACCACCACGCTGAATGATATCAGAAACATTCTGCTTCTGCATATCAACGATCTCTTCATTCAACAGACCTGCATAACCTCTCTTGATACCTTTTACAGTAACGCCATTAGAAATTGCTTTTCTAACAACTGCACGAATCGCTGCATTCATACCAGGTGCATCTCCACCGCTTGTTAACACACCAATGCACTTAATCTCTTTGGACATGATATTACCTCCTATGCATATATAACATAAACTTTGTTATTTTTTTCTCATTCACCTTCTTATTTTAATCTATTTTATTCCAGATTACAATATAATTTGATAAAAAATTATCAAGTCTGAAGAAATATCTTATGCATCTTTAATCACTTCCAGTATAATTCCAGTTTCTGCTGTGCTTCCTGCTCCGTCATGGAAAATTTCTTAACAAGCTGCATCTTTACTGCTTCTGCAGACACACCCAATTCCTGACATGACTCTACCAGAGCTTGTATGCCCTCGGCTCTTCCTTCTGCCATTCCTTCTGCCCTTCCTTCGGCTCTGCCCTCAATTCTTCCCTTATTGATTGCCCTATCCAATACTTCACACATTGTCTTCACCTCTCCCTGTTCGCCATTCTGCATCTCTTCAAACCGGTCATCCTGAGTCAGAACACTCATGAGTTTCAGCACTGCATCCACATGCTTCATGACTTCCCGACTCGGATTATATTCCTTATTTGTTCTCATCTGCACGAAATAATCTGCCACTATCCTGAAGTCGCTCTGGAACATCTCCACCTGTTCCGGTGTCAGATATGCTATCTCAAATACATGTATCTTATAATCATTCACATACCGGCTTAATTCCTTAGGAATATTCTTAAAACATTCTCTTAAACTTCTCGGCTTATCCCAATGTTCCATTCCAAAATATAATACAAGGGAAATCACCGGATATTTCTCTTCATCCTCATGTCCTTTAAGTATCTGACTGCGGTAAGTCGCCCCATCGTACCCTATCATTCTCAGCGGCATGTATGGATGTGCATCTGTCTGGTTCTCCAGTCCAAGCAACGCTATCTTGATATGCCCGTCTTTCCAGAACTTGGCAATGTCCCGCTCCTGCTCATGAACCTTTTTATCGGCTTTATAAATGGTCTTGTTCCCATCTGCTTCCAGATGCTCCTGCAGAATAACCTGCCTGCCGCCGCACAACAATACATTTATAATGTCGGCAAATACATCATTATATGCCTCTAGGTAATTTTCTGTCAGATCCTTTTCTCCCATATGTACCACTCCATCTTTTATGCTTCAGATGATATTCATGTAATATCATCTAATAGGCATAATACTATATATTATATGCAGTGTCAATACATATGTTCGGAACTTTTGTTCTTCTTTCAGATAAATAAAAACCGACCTTTATGATACAATCAGAATATGAAGAAAATACGATTATTTACATTGATATTTATAACTTTTTTGTTAGCAGGATGCGGAATCGGTTCTGACAATACAGTACCGACTGTTTCCTCTGAGGCTGCTACTGACATGGTTGATCCAGAACTTTCCGATGGTATTCAGGAGATTCTTGACAATAAGGAATATTATCCGGATATTACATCCATAGACGTCACAACGGATTGTACACTCTTTACAATTACTTTAGAATCAGATGTGATGAACACCTACGAATCTATGTTGGTTATGTCCTTTTATACTGTAGGAGACAGACTGCAGATTGCATCCGGAATTTTACCTGAGAATGCCAAGACCATAGTACGCTATGTGAATGGTTCTACAAATGAAATTATTAGTGAATCGGATTCTTCTGCAATGAAAACAGAGTAATTCTCATTGGTTATTATTATCTATCCTCAAAAAGCGCATGCGGTTCATTCCACATGCGCTTTTTATTCTGATCAACATTTTTCAGCACTCTTTATAAAAACTGTGCATATACACTTGCCAGTATTACAGTGATCAGACCTGACACTGCAATTGACAGGCTGCTCATAGCTCCCTCTATATCACCAAGTTCCATTGCCTTTGCTGTACCGATCGCGTGTGATGCAGATCCTATCCCGATGCCCTTTGCTATGGGTTCTTCAATCCGGAATATCTTGCAGACCGCTTCTGCAAACATGTTGCCAAGAACACCTGTAATGATAATGACCGCAACGGTGATCGTCACGATTCCTCCCAGTTCTTCCGACACTCCCATTCCGATCGCCGTCGTAATAGATTTGGGCAATAATGTAACATATTCCTCATGGCTCAGTCCAAACAGGATTGCCAGTATCAGCACACTGGTAACGCTGGTCAGTGCTCCCGCCAGAATTCCTGCCAGAATTGCCTTCAGATTCTTCTTTAATATCTCAAGCTGTTCATAAAGAGGTACTGCCAGACATACAGTTGCCGGTGTCAGCAGATAGCTAAGGTATTTGGCACCGTCATTATATGTATCATATTCTACTCCTGTAATTGCCAGAATCACGATAATCACTGCAATTGCGATCAACAGAGGGTTAAAAATCGCAAGTTTGAATTTCTTTTTTAACAGTACACCAATTTCATAGGCCGCCACGCTGATCATAACTCCAAAAAACAGGGAGTTTCCCATTATCTCATTCATGCTTCTCCCCCTTTTCCCTGCGGATGACCCACTGTGTAACTCTTCCTGCCATTGCCATGACTGCTACTGTTGTGATCACTGTAATGACTGCAAAAGGTAACAATACGGGCTTTAATACATCCCATGAAACGATCAGTCCCACGCCCGCCGGTATGAACATAAGAGGCATGATCTCAATCAGAAATTTCGCTGCATCCTTTACCATATCCAGTTTGATCACTCCTGTTAAAAGTCCTGCGAATAACAGGATAAATCCGTACACACTTGCCGGAATTGGCAATGGAAGTAAATATTTCAATAATTCTCCGCAAAAGGAAATCATCAGGATCAACATGAACTGTCTGACATATTTCATAACTTCTCCTCCTCGTACTAAAAAAATACGCCTTCACGCGTACTTTTATAGGATAGCATTTTTCTCAAAAAATATGCTATAAATATATCCGCTTGTTTTACCAGCATTTTTGTTGAACATTCGTTCTGAAAGCATAAAAAATCCCGCAGGGGGGAAATCTGCGGGATTTTTATATTTATCCTTCAATGGCAATGTATTTATTCTGTTCAACCTTCGGTGCATCTACCTTAGGTACGGACAATTTCAGGATTCCGTTCTCGAATTTAGCATGAATATCTTCTTCCGTAACATATTTACCAACATAGAAGCTTCTGCTTACGGAGCCGGTATAACGTTCCTTACGAATGTATTTACCTTTCTCATCCTTTTCTTCTTTGCTGCTGTCATTAGAAGCGCTGATCGTCAGATAACCATCCTTGAGTTCAGCCTTTACATTTTCTTTCTTATAACCGGGAAGATCAATGTCAAGTTCATAGCCGTTCTCATTTTCCCTGATATCTGTCTTCATCACATTGGCTGTGTTCTTTGCATAACTCCAGTCAGCAGGGAATGCAAAACCATCCATTAATCCATCAAATAAATCTTCTCCAAAAATACTAGGCATCAACATAATCAATTCCTCCTTATATAAAACATCATTGTTATTTTACGTTTCTGTGGAACGGGGATTTGATTTTTATCTCTCTTCCCTTGTTCTGATTATGTTATAACACCATTGTTAGCACTCGTCAATAAGGAGTGCTAACAATTAATAAATAGTTTAGAGTTTTTATAATTCTATAACAAATAGAACAGTTGGTATTTAATTATATTCTTTCATACAGGACTTGCGATACTCCTATCATTCTTCACTCTCTGACTGAATTATAGCAGACT
>CAYRAW010000101.1:0-3289 GCA_964422225.1 uncultured Roseburia sp. | reverse complement strand
CAGGACTTGCGATACTCCTATCATTCTTCACTCTCTGACTGAATTATAGCAGACTTCCATGATTGTTTCTTCCCCCTCTTTACCTGCCGGCTACTCTGTTTCCTCGCCTTCCATAAGTTTAAGATAATCTCCCTTATCAATATGCATCATGGATATCTGATTGTGATATCTTCTAAAGCCGTATACACAGTCAACATTACGGATCAAAGACTGTAAACGTTCATCCGGTACACAGACAATGAGCTGTAAGTCCATCTTGCGCGCATATTGCAGGCAGACAGCACTTCTCTCCTGATCCATCTTGGAAAAGGCTTCATCCAGGAGCACCAGCTTGATCTTGGAATCTCTGTTGCTCTGCTGCATGTAGAGCATGGCAAAGCCAGCCAGTAATGCTACATACTTGGGGTTCTGCCCTTCACCACCGGAATCCCGTCCTGCCATCTCATCTACGAAATTCTCCCGGATCACATTTCCCTGTGCATCTGTTACCTGTTCATACATGCTAAAGGACAAATAGTTACGATAATCCGCATACTGTTCCATTTCCTGCATACGTCTTTCTCTCTGTGCTCCGTCCTCGTCCCTGATCGGCATGAATTTATCCGTCAACAGCTTAATCTTGTTCTCATACTTCTGATAGAACTCATCCTCGCCCAGACTGATCTGACCTTCCATCAGATTACCTCCTACATTCTTGCTGTCAAGTTCCGGTGCCGTCAGCATCTCATAGAACTGACCATTCTCGTTCTTCGCCGGTTCTATCTTGATCTGATAGGTACTGTCTGCGAAATTAGTCTTGCGAAGCATTCGGTTGATATCATGCGTATGACGTTTTGCTGCATTGATATCCCCATGGATCGTAGCAATGACATTTTCACGCAGACTCTTATAAATAATGGCGCACTGCTTCTCAAATTCACTCTCGTACCTGGGTTCATAATCCGTCTCATAATCATTGAGCAGGTTTACATAAACATCATTGGATTTCTCCATTCCACTGAATCCTACTGACGGATATTCCCTGTTGAAGCGGTTTCTGGCAGCCTGTCTGCTCTCAAGTTCTTCCTGCTCCTTTCCCTGCAAGGTAAGAATCTCATTGTTTTTCTGATTCTTAATGCTCTGTCCGGAACGGGTCTGCAACAGCTTCTCAACCTCTGCTTCCAGTTCGGGGTTTGCAATGTAACCCATCTTCTTTTCTTCCAAAGCCTTCTGGTTACTGCTGATCTCACCCTCCAAATGGCCTTTCTTGTGCTCAAACTCATTTACAAGACGCTGGCTCTGGTCTATCTGTGTCTGTTTGTCTGCACGTTTCTCTTCCAGTCTGTCCCGGCGATCCTGCAATTCCTTATACTTGCCTTCCTTGAGCGCCTTGATATCCTGTTGCAGCGTCTGGATCTTACCCATGGTCTTATCCAGTTCCTTGCCTGCTGTAGACAAAGACACAAAATATGCATCTTCATTTGACAGCTTCTCAAACTCTGTCGCCTTGCTTAACCTGTTGATGATCTGGGTCTGCTGTGCATTCTCTTCTTCGATTCGCATCAGTTCTGCCTGGTATTCTTCCAGTCTCGCCTTGGATACTTTACTTCCGATACATGCATATTTATCATAATCACGCTTACGCAAGTGACGGAAAATGTAATTACTATAGGAATAACAATCCGGTGTCACACCATCCCTTACCTGTTCCAGTTCTTCTACAGTCTGACACTTGATAATTCTGCCCAGATAACGTTTGAGACATGCATCAATATAAGGATATTTCGTTTCTACAGACTCATAAAGAGAACCATGCTCTGCTTTGGGTTGGCTCTTTTCGATGGCTGCTGTATTGATCAGGTCTATTTCCTCATATTTCTTCATATCACGGAATGCTACTGCTGCCTCATGGGCATATTTAGGCTCTGTGACCAGAGACAGCTTCAATCTGCCCATTCTGCCTTCGATCGCATTCTTCCATTCCTTATCACTTACATCGAACATATCTGCCAGAATGAACACCTTGATCGTACGACCATAAAGGTCACTTAATCTACGTTCCAATGCACCTCTGGCTTCCTTTAAGACAGGAGAATATGGTTTCCTGTCATTCTTCATGTCATCCACCAGTGTACGCAGTTCTTTTAATTCCTTATCGGAATCCCGCTTCTGCTCCTTATATTCTTCCAGAGTTTCTGCAATATCTACCAGAGTGTTCTGAATACTGCGCCGCAGTTCATAACACTGCTGCTGTGTAATATTACCGGCACAAAAGGCATTGATCCTGTGAAGCATCGGGTTGCTGACATAATCCGTAATCGCCTCATCCTCTTCCCATTTACGCAGTCCTTCTGTCACTCTGCGCCACTGGGTACTGTTATCTGTCAACATCTGTGCGACACGCTTAAGCTCACTTAGTTGATTTTCCTTTGCTCCCAGGTCACTTGCCTGTAAATCCGCCTTAACCTGGATCAGTTCTTCATCAATTTCCTGTAAAATGGTTCTGTCCTTATCCATATCCTGTGCAAGATTGTCCAGATCAGCCATATTCTGTGCAAGCTGTTGCTGTGCCGATTCGATCTTGTCCTGAAGATCCACTACATCTATACAGCGTATCATGGCGTTGGCTTTTGCAATATCAGTACTGACCAGCAACATCCTGTCTCCCGCTTCCCGAACCTCCCGAAGCAGCTCGATCCTATGACGCATATCTTTGATCTTATCCTGAATATCCCTGTAGGAGCCTAACTGGTCGCTGATCTTCTCGATCACATTACTCTCACTCTTAGGAAACATGTAATCTCTGATAAACTGGCCTGTACCATTGGTCATTTTCAGGGCAATGGCACTCTTCTCCATAATCTGGAATCTCGTTCCATCAATGTAGCCCAGAATGACATCATAGAGAGCTCCCAGATATGCCTCTCTGGAAGGATAGGTACGGTTCACATCCCTGCCTTTGTTGGATTCTGACTGTGCCCGCACCTCCAATAGCTGTCTGATCTCCTGATTGGTGTATACATACCCCTTGGAATTAATATACTCTGATTCCGGTATTTTACCTGAGTGACTGAAGAATACATCCTTCTTGATCTCACTGTCATTGTGTTTTACTTCAAAGGCTACTCCGATACAGGTAAAATTATGCGTACCGGTATCCTCGATCTCCAGAACGATCGTAGAACAGAAATCCGCATTCTCACGATTAGCTGTTCCATCTTTCTGTTCCCCACGCAGATAGCTCAGGACGCTTCTTCTGTTCTTCGCATCATCTGCTGCCTTATTCAGGAAATTGGATGAGAAACTTCCA
>CAYRAW010000100.1:0-9934 GCA_964422225.1 uncultured Roseburia sp. | reverse complement strand
GTCAGCAGCACATGCCATGGGTTATACTCCCTACTGGATGGACTTGAATTCATATCCTGAGACAACCTGTACGAAGCTGATCAGTGCACAGAATGAGCTGTATTCACTGGGCTCCAGAATCTCCCAGAGAAGTAAGCTCTTTAATAAGTATGTGTGGGAACCTATCAATTATGAAGGCTTCAGACAGCTTTCCTACAATGCAGCAGATCAGAAGAATGCAGAACTGATGGCTCCTGTATACAATGGTGTGCCTAAGGATATTCCCGTTATTGCCACGCATGTATGGCCAGCACAGGCTGCGATCCATGCAGGTATGAAACATGTAGTTAATGCAATTCCTGATAACTGGCCTATGGCGCTGCACTATGCACAGGGAAGTCTGCATACGGTACAGACTCATTATGCATATCAGGGCTATCGTATCGGTAATGGCATGATGAAAGACAAAGTAGTACAGGCGATGCCGCCAGAGGATCTGATGTATACCGGACACTATATTGATCATGAGTTGGTATCGAATATTGAGAAGGACTGTGAAGCCAGAATTGCCAGATTGAAGAATAGAGAAGCAATGAGATTCCTTCTGACAATCGGTGGAGCAGGTGCACAGATGGAGATTTTTGGCGAAGTCCTTCACTATCTCATTCCTTATGTCATTGCAGGAAAAGCCGTTGTGTATGTAAATGTTGGAGATTACCGTAATATATGGGAAATGATGAAAGCCAACCTGCCCGGTATGAAAGGAATTACAACGGAGCATATGGACAACTGGGAAGAAACTGTGGCTTTTGCCAAGGAAGCCCTGGAAGGTGATGTGAAGGGAATTCACGGTTTCTATCATGAAAATATTTTTGAGGCGGTATATTGTACCAATCTGCTTATGAGAAGTACGGATGTATTAGTGACTAAGCCAAGTGAACTTGCTTTTTATCCGATTCCAAAGCTGTTCATCAGAAGAGTAGGAGGGCATGAGCAGTGGGGAGCAGTACATTCTGCAGAACTGGGAGATGGGACACTGGAGTGCCGGGATATTGACCATACGATACAGATGCTTGATCTGTTCTTGCGTGATCCGGGTATGCTGGAGGATATGTGCCACAATATCGTGAATAATAAGAAACTTGGTATTTATGATGGAGCCTATAAGGTAGTAGAAGCTGCATTTGCCATGAAAAAGGGAGAGATAGAAGTATGAAGCTGACAGGGAAGGAAAAAGTATCTTATGGATTGGGTGCGGTAGGCAAGGACATGGTATACATGCTCTCCGCAAGTTATATTTTATATTATTATCAGGACATTTTAGGAGTCAGCGCTTTTGCAATGGGCGTGATCTTAATGGCAGCACGTATTTTTGATGCCTTTAATGATCCGATCATGGGCGTAGTTGTTGCCAAGACCAAGACCAGATGGGGCAAGTTCAGACCATGGCTGTTGATCGGTACGGTATTGAATGCAGTGGTCCTGTATCTGATGTTTGCAGCACCGCCCACTTTACAGGGCACAGGACTGGTAGCGTATGCAGCAATATTCTATATTCTGTGGGGCGTAACTTATACCATGATGGATATTCCTTTCTGGTCAATGATTCCTGCTTTTACAGAGGGCGGTAAGGAAAGAGAGAATCTGTCTACACTTGCCCGTTCCTGTGCAGGTGTGGGTTCTGCTCTGATTACGATCATTACAATGCTGTGTGTGCCTGCCCTTGGTGCGATCGGTAACAGTGGCGCATCCCAGAGGGAGATCGAGAGAGCCGGTTTTGGGTGGTTTGCATTGATCATTGCTGTGGCATTTGTCGTATTTATCGTGATCACCTGCCTGAATATTAAGGAAAAGTCAACCGTTGATGTAGAGGCTCCATCTGTAGGACAGATGTTCAAAGCACTGATCAGCAACGATCAGGCAATGACAGTTGTTATTACGATCGTATTGATCAACTGCTCTCTCTATATTACCTCGAATCTGCTGATCTATTTCTTTAAATACGATATCGGCGGTGCAGACTGGAATACCAATTATGTATTATTCAACACCTTTGGCGGTGGAATCCAGATTATTTCCATGATGCTGTTCTATCCGCTGCTTCGCAAATTTATCAGTGTGATGCAGGTATTCTATGTAAGCTTTGTTATGGCAATAGGCGGTTATGCAGTTCTTTTGGCATTGATGTTTACCGATCATACAAATATCTATCTGTTAATGATACCGGGATTCTTTATCTTCACAGCCTTTGGAATGCTGACCGTATTAACCACAGTATTTCTGGCGAATACGGTAGATTATGGTGAATTAAAAAATCACAGAAGAGATGAGAGTGTTATTTTCTCCATGCAGACCTTTGTAGTAAAGCTTGCCAGTGGTGTGGCTGCCATGATCGCATCCATCTGTCTGACGATCAGCAACATCAGCAGTGATACGTCCACAGCGGCAGCAGAGGTCGCAACTGATTCCTATACATCGGTTGCTGTACTTAGAATGACGATGACAATATTGCCAATTATAGGATTGCTGATCGCAGTGTTTATTTTTGCAAAGAAATACATTTTAACAGATGAAAAACTGACACAGATCAATCAGGAACTTGCAGAGGAAAGAGGAATATCATGATCATTGTAAATAACGGCTGCTTTGCTTTGCAGACCGAACATACAACTTATCTGTTCAGAAAGGATGCAGCAGGAAATCTGCTGCATCTCTATTACGGAGAATCTATAGAACTTGATGAAGACCAGCTTACATCTGTATGTGACCTGTTACAGCCAGTCATAAAGAATCCCAATGGTTGCAGTCTGATCGCGGATACGGCATTGCCCGCGCAATGTCTGGATGATGTATGCATGGAGATATCTTCCCGGGGAAAAGGTGATATGAGAGAGCCTTTTGTGGAATTGGTATTGGCAGATGGCAGCAGAACCAGTGACTTTCGCTATGAAAGCTTTCAGATTATAGAAGGTTTGCAGAGTCCTGATGGATTGCCGGGGGCTTATGATGCAGGAAATCCGGCACAGTCACTCATGATTACCCTGACAGACCGTAACAGTGCGGTGAAGCTGGAATTGGTCTATGGAGTATTGGAAGCGTGCGACTGTATTACCCGTTATGCCAGACTGATAAATGGCGGTGAAGAGACTGTCAGGGTGGAACGGCTTATGAGTATGCAGCTTGATATGCCTAAGGGCGCACTGAAAATTACAGACTTTCATGGTGACTGGGCGAGAGAAATGGATCGGAATGAAACGATACTTCGCAGTGGCAAGTATATAAATGACACAAGTGTCGGTTTCTCTTCAAACAGAGCCAATCCATTATTCCTGTGGGCAGATACAGAAACAACGCAGGATTACGGAGACTGTTATGCCACGAATCTGATCTATTCCGGCAATCACAGGGAATATGCAGAGGCTGGAGGTCATGGTAAGATGCGTATTTTATCAGGGATCAACCCTGATTTCTTTGAATGGGAGCTTGCAGGTGGAGAAGCTATTTGTGCACCACAGGCGGTTATGACCTATTCCCATAGGGGCTATCAGGGGGTGAGCAGACAATTACATCACTTTGTCAGAGAGCATATTGTAAGGGGTGAATGGAAGCATAAGGAACGTCCCATTCTGATCAATTCATGGGAGGCTATGTATTTTGACGTACAGGAGAGGAAACTCCTGCGTCTGGCGAAGGTGGCAGTAGAGACAGGAATCGAGCTGTTTGTATTGGATGATGGCTGGTTTGGCAAGAGAAATAACGATGCCTCTTCCCTGGGAGACTGGTATGATAACAAAGAGAAGCTGCCAGAAGGACTGGCAGGATTATCGCAGAAGATTCATAAGCTCGGGATGAAGTTTGGTATCTGGGTAGAGCCGGAGATGATCAGTGAAGATTCTGATCTGTATCGCGAACATCCGGACTGGGCAGTGCGTATCCCGGGAAAAGAGCACGCCTTTGGCAGGAATCAGATGATATTGGATCTTACCAGACAGGAAGTGCGGGAATACATCATAGAGAGTATGTCAGATGTCTTTACCAGAGGACAGGTTGATTATGTGAAATGGGATATGAACAGAAATATGTCTGATCATTACAGTCAGGCGCTTCCCACATCCCGTCAGGGTGAATTTGCGCATAGATATATACTGGGCTTATATCAGGTATTGCATACATTAACTGAGAAATTCCCACATATTCTCTTTGAAGGCTGTGCATCAGGAGGCAATCGTTTTGATCTGGGTATGCTTTGTTATATGCCACAGATCTGGGCGAGTGATAATACCGATGCCATCAGCAGGGCTTCTATCCAGAACAGTTATAGCTATGGGTATCCACAATCCGTCATTGCAGCGCATGTATCCGGCTGTCCCAATCATCAGACGCTGCGGATCACGCCACTTCCTACAAGATTTGCAGTTGCCAGCGTAGGTATACTGGGGTATGAGTGTAATCTGTGTGATGTCAGCAGAGAGGATATGGAAGAGATCAAGGCAGAGATCCTGCTGTATAAGGAATGGCGCAGTGTATTGCAGTTTGGCGAATGGTATCGGTTATATGAGTCATCAGAGAAACAGTCAGTTTATGACATGGATGTCATAAGATGGAACATTGTGTCACAGGACCAGAGTAAGGCTGTAGGAATTATGATAAAAGGACAGACTCTTGCCAATTATGCATATCGTACTTTCCGAACAAAGGGACTGGATGCAGGCAGTAAATATCATTTCTATAATCGTTCCTTGCGTTATGACATTCACCGGATGGGAGATCTGATCAATACGATGGCGCCTGTACATGTGAAACAGGATTCCCTTTTGCACGGTGCTATTTCCAAATTCATCAGACTGGATGGAGAGAAGGAAGATAAAATTGTAAGCGGAGCCATTCTGGATCAGTGTGGAATCCCGCTGGCGCAGAACTACGCAGGAACAGGATACGAACAGAATACGGCACTATATCAGGATTATGATGCCAGAATGTATTTTATGGAGAGGGTATAATACTTGCAAAACTTATGTAAAAGGAATAGAAGAAAGAAAAGTTCATAAAGTGCATGGCGTGCAGAGATGGAAGAAATTGCAGCCGAATAAGAATAATAAGGGAGCATAGGACTCGAAGGAGACTATGCCCCTTTGCATTAGTGGTGTTCCAGATGCAGATATTTCTCTTTGGTGGCAAGTCCCCCACGGATATGGCGTTCTGATTTGTTGATGTCCAATACAGAGCGGGCCTGTCTGGCAAGTGTAGGATTGATCTGCACCAGTCTGTCCGTCACATCTTTGTGGACAGTGGATTTGCTGACACCGAAAGTTTTGGCAGTCTGGCGCACAGTAGCATTATGGTCGATAATATAGTTAGCGATGGTAATAGCCCGTTCTTCAATATAATCCTTCAAAAGAAAACCCCTTAGAATACTTTTTTACATTGTATGAAGTATTCTGAGGGGTTATGACAATACACGGGATTACAAAGGGGCGATTTTGTGGTCGTGCTTTACTTCAAATTTACGATCCAGAGCGTTGAGCAGAATATTAATGGTCAGGTTGGCTTTTTTGGCAATATCATTCTGATACACATAGACAGATTCCGGCAGAGGAGGTTCATATTCACTGCAGGAAATGACAGCCATGTCAGAATCGGATATATAAGAACGTAACATAAGGGCAAGACAGGTTCCGATGATCAGAACTTTTCCGCCTTTTATTTTTGTTGCGGTTTCCTCAAAAGACGAAGTGAGGATAATGTTTTCGCAGGGAATATTCTGTGTAATGTATTCCTGGTAAGCTTCATTTTCATAAGGTTCCAGAACAACGGCAAAGTCGTTTCCCAGACGTTCATGCGCCCGTTTGATCAGTACAGGTATATCAGAATAGATCTGGTAGAACAGACTGTCATTGATGAGCATGTCCACACTTATGATGGGAACAAAACAGTTATTGGAAAGCAGGGCAAAGTCCTTATGAGACAGATCAATGGCAATAATGCCGTCGATATTCCGGTTGATCACCAGAGTATCACTTACGGGAAGGAAGAGTACGTCCAGCTTCAACCTGTTGAGACGTTCGATCAACAGATTGGAGAAGTTGATCAGATCAAGATTCCGTGAAGGCGTATCGGGATTCAACCGATAGGCAAGTCCGATCATACTGTTCCTTCCGGTCGCAAGGCTCTTGGCAGCCTGACTGGGTCTGTAATTGAGCAGATTGGCGATCTGCAATACCTTTTTTCTTGTTTCTTCACTGATTTTCATATCCGTCCGGTTATTCATGATATAGGACACAGTTGCAACGGAAACGCCGGCTTCTCTGGCAACATCTCTTACGGTCACTTTTTTTTCCATACAGACTTTTGACTCCTTTATGTTTTCGATACACGTTCATTGAACCGTATAAGTGTATCTTACAGACGGACGAAAAAAAAGTCAACATGATATTGACATAAAAAAATTCCTGTGCTACTATCAGCTTAACCGCTTAAGTTAAACGGTTAAGCATAAAAAGCAAAAAATTGTGACTGCATAAGGTATTGGGTTTTGCAGATTACTGAAAGGTATGGTGATGATCATGAAAGCGCAGAGAAAGAAAAAGACAAAAATGATGTGGATAACGATGAGTATGATAGCAGCATTATGTGGATGCGGCAGCAAACAGACCTCCGAAGAGGCTTCTGCTGTAGATATGGTGCAGACACAGCAGGCGCAGGAAGTTACGGTAACTTTTATGAAGGGAGAGGAAACTCTGGGAACGGTGCAGACTTTGGCGGGAGAAATCATAGAGCCGGATGCATATGAAGCATATGAAAATGATGACGAGGCTACATTCCTTGGCTGGTATGAGACACCGGGATTCCTGGAAAGCAGTAAGAAAGATCTGACTCAGGATACCTTCGATGAAAATACTACGTTATTTGGAAGCTTTGAAGCAAAGGAAGTGGCAGCAGATACACGTAAGTGGTATGTGGCAGGAACTTCCCAGACAGGAATCCTAAAGGAGAATAACTGGGCTGGAAGTGATGTGGCAGAAACAGATCGCGAAAAGTTCAGATTAACCCAGACCGGTAATCAGACAAACGAATTTGCCATTACGCTGGATCTGTATGCAGGAGATCAGTTTCAGGTCATTCCCGACTGGAACTGGAGTGGACAGAAAGGATACGGATGTTTCACTCAGTTGGATGAGACACAGATGGAAAGCGGAGGCAGTCTGGGTGGTTCTGCCAATACGGCAAATGTTAATGTTCTGGTAGATGGTAATTATACGATCACGCTTACCACCAACCCGGATAATCCCGCATTGGATACTTTAACAGTTGTGCGCAATTCAGATCCGTTGGCACAATAGGATGAAAGGATAACAGAAACATGAACAGATACGCAATGCAGCATATCATGGACTCTTCCTTCTGTTTTCCCATATCGGAAAATGAGATAGAAATCCGTTTGCAGACGGCAAGAGATGATATGAAATGGGTAGAGCTTATATATGAAAGCAAATATGCCTTTGGCATAACGCAGAAGAGAGTGCGTATGAACAGGGCATACAGCAGTGAACTGTATGATTACTATACGATACGTCTACAGTTGGAGGATACGAGACTGGCATATGTATTCTATGTGAATGATGGAAAAGAGAGCTGCTTTTTTTCAGAGGATGGTATTACCAGAAACTATGACTACACGAAGGGCTTCTATAATTTCTTTCAATATCCTTACATTAACCGGGCAGATATTATGGAAGAAGTAGACTGGATGAAAGAGGCTGTCTTTTATCAGATATTTGTAGACCGCTTCAATATGGGAGATAAGGATAAAGATACCTCGTATATTAACTGCCACTGGGGAGATATTCCGACACCCTTTTCCTTTGCAGGAGGAGATCTGAGGGGAATTACAGAGAAACTGGATTATATTATGTCCTTTGGATGTAATGCACTTTATCTCACGCCTGTATTCCGTTCTATTTCCAATCATAAATATGATATCAGTGATTATTATGCTATTGATCCTGAATTTGGCACGGCACAGGATCTTAAAACACTTGTGGAGGAAGCACACAGGCGGGGCATGCATGTAGTTCTGGATGCGGTATTCAATCATTGCAGTGACAGGATGATGCAGTTTCAGGATGTAATTGCAAAAGGCAGGGAATCAAAATATTATGACTGGTTCTTCATTCACGGAGACAGGGTTGAGAGAAATGAACATGGATATAATTATGAAACATTTGCTTCCTGTGATTATATGCCTAAGCTTAATACCTCCAATCCCAGAGTGCAGGAGTATCTTATCGGAATCGGCTGTCATTATCTTAAAGAGTATGGAATAGATGGCTGGAGGCTGGATGTATCCGATGAGGTCAGCCATGATTTCTGGAGAGTATTTAGAAAGGCGATCAAGGGCTGCAATAAAAATGCCGTTATTATCGGAGAAAACTGGCATAATGCATATTCTAACCTGAGGGGAGATCAGTATGATAGTATTATGAATTATGCGTTTACCAAGGCGTGCCTGGATTATTTTGCACAGGAGAGTATGGATGCCAGGCATTTTGCATGGAAGCTCAATGATCTGTTAATGAGAAATACGGATCCGGTAAATGCAATGATGCTCAATCTTCTGGACAGTCATGATACACACAGATTCATCAGTGAAGTAGGTGGAAAGAGATTCCAGATGAAAGCGGCATTGTGTCTGCTCTATCTTTTCCCAGGCGTTCCATGCATTTATTATGGAACGGAGATATTGACCCCTGGCGGTTATGACCCTGACAGTAGAAGATGCATGGACTGGAGCAGGACGGACAGACAGGGTGAGTATGCAGATATTTATGAATTACTGAGTTGTCTGGCACAGTTAAGAAAGGAATATGCCCATCAGAAGATCAGTACTGATATCAGACAGGAGAAAGGCGTATTTATATTGACACAGCATATGCCGTCTGAGAAGCTGCATTTATATATCAATAATACGGATGTGCGTGCCGTCCTTGGCGGACAGGAGATACAGAAGAGAAGTTATATGGTGGTAAAAGAACTTGCAGATGGCAGTCAAATAAAGGTATTGTAATAGAAGGATAAAGAAAAGAGGTAGAGTAATGAAGAAAACAGCAACGATGACGATCATGCTGGTATTGGTATCCGGTCTATGTGCATGTGGGGCATCTTCTGATCAGACCACAGTACAGCAGACAGACACAAAAGAGGGTGAAACGGTAGTATTACATATTCTGGAGAATGATACAGCCAAGTCAGAAGGATATCTGGATGCGCTGTTGTCAGCTTTTAATGAAGCATATGCAGATCAGGGAATACAGGCAGTAGATGCCAACATGGATGAATTTACGGATCTGGCGGCAAATGGCCCTTATGGATATGGTCCCGATGTACTGTATCAGGCAAATGACAAACTTATGACCTATGCGGAGGATAAGCATATTCTGGCATTAAATATTGAAGATTATGATTGCTATGAAACGGTTCCGCAGCAGGCATGGGATGCCTTTTCCATGGTAAAGGACGGTAAAACCTACTATTGCGGAATACCAGTCAATATTCAGGAACCGATGCTCTTTTACAGGGAAGACCAAATGCCGGCTGACTGGCAGAGCAACTGGGATAAGGATGGAAATGGTGTTGCTGACTTTTTTGAGAACTGGAATGATCTGTATGCATATTCCAGACAGCTTCGGGAAGAAGATGAAAGTGCCGGCAAAGACAGCCAGTATGGATTCATGGCATCATTAAATAATCTGTATCTGTCATCAGAGTTTGTCTTTTCCTATGGAGGATATGTATTTGGACAGGATGAGGATGGAACGCTTAATACACAGGATATCGGTTTTGCTGCAAATGATACAGTTTTGGGGATGCAGGCACTTAAGCAGATGGCAGGACTTATGAATGAAGGTTGCATTGATGATACGATCACATTGAACCGCTACGAAAAACCGATATCCTG
>CAYRAW010000099.1:0-9938 GCA_964422225.1 uncultured Roseburia sp. | reverse complement strand
GCGTCTGGATATCAAGCCCAATCCTTTGTATGAGAATACAGGCGTTGCATATCTGGATACGCATTATTATGGAGGAATCAAGAAGTATCAGTGGGTTACATTACCGCTTGCAATCCATGGTGTCGTAGTGAAGAAGGATGGTATCACAGAAGAAATCTGTATCGGTGAAGATAAAGATGATCCCGTTGTATTTATATCTGACTTACTCCCCCATTTATCGCAGGAACAGCAGGAAAAGAAAGCGTCTGAGCTTTTTGGCGGAGAAGCCCTTGATATCGTATTTGGTAATAGACCGCTTGTTACAAAAGACCATGATAAAGAAGAAAAGGAAGCTGTAAAGGCGCAGATTCTGCGTCTTTTGGAAGAAATGTATGATATGAAGGAAGAGGATTTTCTTTCTGCTGAATTAGAAGTAGTCCCGGCTGGTAAGGCAAGAGAAGCAGGACTTGACAGAAGTATGATCATGGCATATGGACAGGATGACAAGGTATGTGCATATGCAGCTGTTTATGCCCTTATCCATGCCAAGAAGCTTGCCAGAACATCAGTAGTCATGCTGACAGATAAGGAAGAAATCGGAAGCTACGGAGCAACAGGTATGACTTCTCATTTCTATGAAAATGCACTGGCTGAGATTATGAATCTGACAGGAGAATATTCCTCACTCAAGTTCAGACGTGCCATGGCAGCATCCAATCTGTTATCAGCAGATGTCAGCAGCGTATTTGACCCTATGTTTGCGGACAGTTTTGAACAGAAAAATGTAGCATATCTGGGTGGCGGACTTGTATTTAACAAGGTAACAGGTGCCAGAGGCAAGAGTGGTGCGAATGATGCCAATGCGGAGTATCTTGGAGCGTTGAGAGGTTTGCTGGATGACAGGGAAGTTACCTATCAGTATGCAGAGTATGGTAGAATCGACCTGGGCGGCAGCGGCACAATTTCTCATATACTTGCAGAATATGCGATGAATGTGGTAGACTGTGGTACAGCAGTCATGAATATGCATGCGCCATATGAAGTGACCAGCAAGGTAGACGTTTACGAGACGATGAGAGGTTATCGTGCATTTTTGGAGGATTTTGACTTATGCAGGAATTAAAGAAATCAGATTTTTATTTTGATCTGCCACAGGAACTTATTGCGCAGGACCCACTAGAGGACAGATCCAGTTCCAGACTTCTGGTGTTAAATAAAGAAACAGGGGAAATGGAACACCGTGTTTTCCATGATATTGTAGAATATCTTCACGAAGGAGATTGTCTGGTTCTTAACAATACAAAAGTTATTCCGGCGAGACTGATGGGAACTAAGAAGGATACAGGTGCTACCATAGAAGTGCTTTTATTAAAAAGACGCGAAAATGATATCTGGGAAACACTTGTAAAACCTGGAAAGAAAGCAAAACCAGGGACAGTCATCACTTTTGGGGATGGATTACTGACAGGAACCGTTGTCGATGTAGTAGAAGAAGGCAACAGACTGATTCAGTTTTCCTACGAAGGCATTTTTGAAGAAGTACTGGATAAGTTGGGCGAGATGCCGCTTCCCCCATATATCACACATAAACTTCAGGATAAGAACCGTTATCAGACTGTATATGCAAAATATGAAGGTTCAGCAGCCGCTCCAACAGCAGGATTGCATTTTACAAAAGAATTATTAGCACAGGTAGAAGCAAAAGGCGTAAAGATTGCTTATGTGACTTTACATGTTGGCTTGGGAACATTCCGACCTGTTAAGGAAGAAAATGTATTGGAGCATCATATGCATTCTGAGTTCTATCAGGTCACACCAGAGGCTGCCAAACTGATCAATGATACCAAGGCAGCAGGTGGCAGAGTCATCTGCGTAGGAACAACAAGCTGCAGGACCATTGAAAGTGCAGCAGATGAGAATGGAGTTGTACAGGCAGGCTGCGGAGATACTGAGATTTTCAATTATCCCGGATATCACTTTAAGGTGCTTGATAATCTGATCACCAATTTCCATTTACCGGAATCTACATTGATCATGCTGGTATCAGCACTTGCAGGCAGAGAACATGTATTACACGCATACGAAACAGCAGTAGAAATGAAATATCGTTTCTTCAGCTTTGGGGATGCTATGTTTATAAAATAATATCGCAATGTATGGTCAGCAGCTCAGAGAAGTTACCTCTGGGCTGTTTTGCATAATAATGAAAGATAGATTTTCAGTGAAAAAGTAGAGTTGACAGAAAATTATAAGTAGAGTAAAATTTAATTAACATAATTTTCAATTAACTGGAACGAGTTTAATTGTATTATATAGGGAAGGAATTTAATTGGTATGGAAGAAAGAAGAAAGAGCAAGCGAATAGAACTGAAATCTAAACTTCTGGTCAAGAGACTGGACAATGGAACTTTTGATGAAGTCAGCGTAGATGTAGAAAATGTATCGAAAACCGGTATTGGCTTCTTTAGTGAAGAATTACTGGAGATTGGCGCGGTATATGAATCTTACCTGACCATCTGGACCAAAGAAGTCATTCATGCATTTATTGAAATTGTTCGTATCGAGAAGGTTGAAGAGGGATTTCAATATGGCGGATTATTCATTGGTATGCCGGAAATCGATTTACAGAGAATCGGCGTATATAATGTAGTGTCAGAAGCTGATAAGTATAGAAAATAATAAATAAGAAAAGGATTGTACACAATTTCTAAAGTGCACAATCCTTTTTTCTTTAATTCTTCTCATCTACAATTTTGGCGTTTGGATATATTCGTTCCATTCGCTGGTCAGTGAAGTGGGTATCAAGGAATTCTGTAAGTGCATTCGGATTGCTGAAAGCAGCTGAATCTGTATGTCGGGCAGTATATCGGGACAGTGCGGCAGCAGATATCAGCATGTTAAAGATCATGAATACGATCATAATATTGCAGAGTACAGGACCGACTTTTTCAGGAATCTTCTCAATCAGGGCGGAGAGTCTGGGATAGATCAGTTTCAACCATACCACAGCAGCAATTCCCCAGAAGAAACAGTAGAGCAGGTTGATCCTTCCACCCAGATTAAAGGCGAATCCACTGTAATCCCAGAATACAGTGCCAAAGACTAATTCGGTGAACACACTGCACAAATATTCGTAGGCGCCACCAAGAAATGTACCGGCTATGAATATCTTACCATCTGATTTATCCTTTTGGCGGTACAATACCGCTGTCAACAGCATACAACCCAGTCCCCATACGATACTGAATGGACCATAGACGACGCTGCTTCGGCTCATCAGAATCCCGGTAGTAACATAGCAGAAGATAGTTTCTGTTATATCTCCCAGAAAAGCACCTATAAAAAACAGCGAGATTAATTTATAGAAGCAACATCCCTCTGCGAAAACAGTAGGGGTTGCTTTTTTGGGTGCAGTTTGTGCTGGTTGATCCAATCCGGTAAAGGCTTTCTGCATACGGGATTGGATTCTGACGGTAATGGCATTTTCCAGAAGGAAAGATGCCTTTTGCACCTGTGTATTGATATCCTGAATCTGTTTCTGTTTAATATGTAGTCCGGCTACTGCAAGAGAGGAACTCAGAACATCGCATCCAAGCAGGATACCTAGCACGATCAGCAGGATAAAACCTACCATATGAGGTATAAATGACACAAGTGTCAGCAACAGATGATTGCCAAGATACATGGCAAAAGTACCGAAAATACCCCAGACAAAGGCATATCTCAGGCAGACGTAGCCATTCAGATGAAAACGGTGATCGGAGTAGTCCCACCAGCGTTTGTGGAATATTTTCTCTAACGCAGCACCTGTAAAATATTCGATACCGGAAGCCAGGATCATACTTCCGAGGAACAGAAATACAGGGGAAGCGGTCAACTCTGGCAGGAAGATGGCAAATGCCACAGCGCCGGCTCCGTAAATCGGACACAAAGGACCGGTGACAAAACCGCGGTTAATGAATTTCTTGCGTGCTATAGCAGCAAGTGCAACTTCAGCACACCATCCCAGAAAAGAATACAGGAAGTAAAGCCAGAACAGTTCATATAAGGTATATTGCATAATCTTTCTCCTTGAATGTTATCGCAGTTTAAGGAAGATGTTCCAGGGACACACCGTTTCTGTTAATTGATTTTGTGAACACGTAATAGCTGTAAGGACTTCTAAGCACCTACGGCAGAAATGCTTTTATTACAAGCCCTACGCCTGAAACTCGCCTACGGCTCAGACAACGGCTCGGGCTTGCCTGCATTTCTTAGAAACTCTTACATCACGTACGTGGCAAAAGAACCGAACTGCCAGACCAGCGGCGTACCCAGAACTCCTTCCTTAAGCTGCAAGTATAGGATATATTATAGGGGATAATAGGCAATGAAACAAGAGTTTTACCCCTTGGAAAAATCATCCGTTTGAAGTACAATGGATAGGTGAGTAGAAAAGAGAAAGGCAGCATTTTAATTATGAAACAACAGACTCAAAATAATCCTCTGGGTACAGATTCCGTATCAGGGTTAATGGTAAAATTTGCAGTACCCAGCATTGTAGCAATGCTGGTAGGCGCATTATATAATATCGTAGACCAACTTTTTATCGGACAGGCAGTAGGAACACTTGGAAATGCAGCGACAAACATAGCATTTCCGCTTACTACTTCCTGTCTGGCACTGGCATTATTATTTGGAATAGGAGGCGCTTCCTGCTTTAACCTGACGATGGGAGAAGGCAATAGAGAAAAGGCAGCATATTATATCGGCAATGCAGTCAGTATGCTGTTTATGTGCGGATTGGCATTGTGCCTGGTCACACAGCTTTTTCTGACTCCTTTACTTAAGTTTTTTGGTGCACCACAGGATGTATTGCCATATGCACAGGAATATGTGCGAATCACCGCTTTTGGATTCCCTTTTCTGTTGCTGACGACAGGCGGCGGGCATCTGATCCGTGCTGATGGCAATCCACGAATGACCATGATCTGTAATCTGACGGGTGCGATCATCAACACAGTCTTAGATGCGCTGTTTGTTATGGTATTTCAGATGGGGATGGCAGGAGCGGCTCTGGCTACGGTGATCGGTCAGGTAATATCAGCAATCATCGTGATCCGATATCTGTATCATTTTAAGACCGTTCCTTTGGAGAAAAAGCATCTGATCATCAATATGGTATATACGGGTAAAATTGCATCGATCGGGGCAGCATCTTTTTTCAATCAGTTGGCAATGATGGTTGTGCAGATTGTATTGAACAATTCGCTGAAACATTATGGAGCATTGTCTGTGTATGGAGAAGCGATTCCCATCGCCTGTGCAGGAATTGTCATGAAGGTAAATCAGGTATTTTTCTCTATTGTAATTGGAATCGGACAGGGCAGTCAGCCGATAGAGAGTTTTAACTATGGAGCCAGACAATTTGACAGAGTGCGTAAGGCATACTGGCTGGCATCTGTGGCTGGTGGCAGTATCTCCGTGATCTCGTTTATATTGTTCCAGTTATTTCCAAGGCAGATTATTGGGCTGTTTGGTGAAGGCTCTCAGGAATATTATCAGTTCGGAATCAGCTATTTCAGAGTATTTTTATTCTTTACCTGGGTAAACTTCATGCAGCCGATCACATCTACCTTCTTTACCTCCATTGGCAAGTCAGTAAAAGGCATTTTCCTGTCATTGACGAGGCAGATTCTGTTTCTGCTGCCATTGGTTATCGTTCTGCCGCTGCTTATGGGAATAGATGGAATCTTATATGCAGGACCGATTGCTGATGGACTTGCAGCGGTAGTTACCGTTGTTATGGCATGGGTAGAATTTAGGCAGATGAAGAAGCTGGAAAAGGCACAGGAAAGGGAAAGATAATGGAGAAGAATTTGCAGACAATCATGCAGGCGATACAGAATTATCAGCCTTATAACGAACAGGAAGAAAATGACGGGCGTGTCATGTTAAAGCTGTTAGAGGCACAGGAAGAAACAGGAGTCAGTAGTCTGAAGGTACTTTCTGATGATATTTTTTCACTGGAAATTCTTACTGTCGACGGGCATGTGAAAAGAGGCAGTTATGTGCCCTCACATCTGCATTTAAATGTGACATATCTTTTTGAGGCAGACGAGGAGGAGGTACTTCGTATTAAACCGGACGAAAACAGTGGTGTGAAATGGTTTTCATTTGCAGAAGCATTAGAGAAATGCTCGGAGTCGTGGATGGTTCGTTGGGTATATAGTAAATTAATGCATAAATTGGAGAAGTTAGATCATGAAAGAGGTATCTGACAAAGATTTATTTTTTACTTTTTTTAAAATAGGTGCTTTTACCTTTGGCGGTGGTTATGCAATGATACCATTGATCAGACGGGAAATCGTCGAAGAAAGAAAATGGCTGGATGACAGACAGATGTTGGATATTGTGGCAATTGCAGAATCCACGCCGGGACCATTGGCAGTGAACGCAGCGACCTTTGTAGGAAGCAGAACAAATGGAGTGAGGGGAGCTTTGGCGGCGACCAGTGGGGTAGTACTGCCATCATTTATATTGATCGTACTGATTTCCAGACTGCTGATGCAGGTTGAAAATGTCAAGGTTGTGCAGTATGCATTTATGGGAATCAGGGCAGGAGTTCTGGTATTGATCGCACAGGCATTTCTGTCACTTTTCAAACAGACGAAGAAGGATTGGTTCTCGTATATCCTGATGGCAGGTGCCTTTTTGTCTGTTCTGGTATGGAATGCGAATACGGTGATCGTTTTGCTGGTATGTGGATTCCTTGGGATAATAAGAAGCAGCGTGCAGAAGGGAAAAGATAAACCATGATTTATTTGAAATTATTTCTGGAATTTTTCAAAATAGGTGCTTTTACCTTTGGCGGTGGTTATGCTATGCTGCCATTGATCCAGGAAACAGTACTTCGGAATGGATGGTTGGATCAGAAACAGTTAATTGATTTTATTGCAGTCAGTGAAAGCACTCCGGGGCCTTTTGCAGTAAATATATCAACTTATATTGGGGAAAGGACAGCAGGATTTTCAGGCGCTTTATGTGCAACCCTTGGGGTAGTACTGCCGTCATTTATCATTATTTTGATCATAGCCAGATGCTATCAGAGATTCTGCAGACATTGGGCAGTGAAAGGCTGTATGGAAGGATTACGTCCTGCAGTGATAGCCTTGATCGCAACTGCAGTATTATCGGTAGGAAACAGCGTATTTGACATAAGTGTCATTTTTACAAAAGAGAATCTGACAGTCGCATTGATTGTTATGGTAGCGGCTGTTATGGCATATAAAAAACAGCATCCGATCATGATTATCTGTATCAGTGGAATACTGGGAGTGATGGCGGGTTTTATAATGGGATAAGAATGTGAGAAACAGGATGATTTAAAGGAGAAAGGTATGGTGGGTTACAATGAACAAAACAGGAAAGCAGCCTGAATGGCTGGATGACGCAATTTTTTATGAAATCTATCCGCAGTCTTTTCAGGACACAAATGCAGACGGTATTGGGGATATCAATGGCATAACCAGAAGACTGGACTATATCAGGGAGTTAGGCTGTAATGCGATCTGGATCAATCCCTGTTTCCAGTCACCTTTTGGAGATGCAGGATATGATGTGGAGGACTATTATACAGTAGCGCCCAGATATGGAACGAATGAGGATTTGGCGAACCTTTTTAAAGAGGCGCATGCCAGAGATATGCATGTTATTCTTGATCTGGTTCCGGGGCATACAGCAGTGACTCATAGGTGGTTCAAGGAGTCTATGAAAGCTGAGAAGAACGAGTACACGGACAGATATATCTGGACTGACAGCATATGGGAGAAGCCGCAGGGAATCGGCTGTATCAGAGGTATTTCTGACAGAGACGGTTCCTGTGTTGTGAATTTCTTCTCCCATCAGCCGGCACTGAACTATGGATATTATGAGCAGGACCGTCCATGGCAGCAGTCCATGGAGGATGAAGGACCTAAGGCTACACTGGAGGCTATGAAGGATGTCATGCGCTTCTGGCTGAAGATGGGGTGTGACGGATTCCGTGTGGATATGGCTGGCTCTCTGGTGAAGAATGACCCGGAGGGAAAAGGCACGATTCGCCTGTGGCAGAATGTAAGAGAGTTTCTTGATAAAGAATTTCCGCATGCTGTTATGGTTTCTGAGTGGGGTGAGCCTGACAAGTCTTTGCAGGGTGGCTTCCATATGGATTTCCTTTTGCATTTTGGACCTTCACATTATAACGATTTATTCCGTTGTGAGGAACCTTTCTTCTCATCCAGAGGAAAAGGTGATGTATCCGCATTTGTAGAGAAGTACATCGAGAATTACGAAAAATCAGAGAGAAAGGGACTTATCTGTATTCCTTCCGGTAATCATGACATGGACAGACTGGCGAGAGGATTGCAGGGAGATGAGTTGAAGGTTGCGTTTACATTCCTGTTGTCCATGCCGGGTGCGCCTTTTATCTATTATGGTGATGAGATCGGCATGAGATATGTAGAGGGGCTTATTTCTGTAGAAGGTGGTTATGGCAGAACCGGTTCCCGTTCTCCTATGCAATGGGATGGTAGCGTAAATGCAGGATTCAGTAACGCAAGCGCAGAGAAACTTTACATTCAGCAGGATAAGGGAGCAGACCGACCGACTGTAGAAACACAGAAGGAGGACAAGGATTCTCTCTACCATGAGATCAGGAAACTGATCGCTGTGAGAAGAGAACATGAGGCGCTGTTGAATAAGGGTGAGATCAACTTCGTATATGCCAAGCCCAATACTTATCCGCTGGCTTATACCAGAAGTGCTGAGAAGGAGAAGATTCTGGTAGTGATCAATCCATCTGGACAAAAGGTACAGTTCCCTTATGATGGCAAGTTGGGAGAAGTGCTTTATCAATTTGGTGAAGCGGCAGAGAGCAATGGTAAGGTAGTCAGTGTTGCACCACAATCTGCAGCTTTTATCAGGTTATAAGCATGCAGAGGAGGTAGGAGTCGATCCAAGACCTTTCCATCCGGCAGATGCACCGGATCTGTATCCTAAGAAATTCAGAAAAGAAATTGATGAGTTTAATGACTGGTTGTTCCCACATATTAATAATGGTCATTACAGAATGGCATTTTGTCAGTCGCCGGAAGCTTATGATGAAGCGTATGAGGACTTCTACGATTCATTGGAAAAACTGGACAAGAGACTGGAAACGAACCGTTTCCTGTTTGGAGAATACATAACAGACAGTGATGTAAGAGCATATGTCACCTTAGTCAGATGGGACGTAAATTACTACCATAATATAGTATATCCGTCAGTAATTAACTCGACTGTTTAACAGGTAATGTATCAACCAAGACTGTTTCATTTGGGTCAATTTCATCAAGACGATACAACCATGTTTAGGAGTAAAAACAAATTCAAATCTTCCCGGTACAGTTGCACGGTTTTCACAATAATAAGTGATTTTGTTAGGCTTAATATCTGCCTCTTCAAGTATTGTGCGAACCTTTGACTGACTGATAGTTGACAACCTTGTATAGCCTGCCACCTCTGCAAACTTATTGATATGTTTTGTAAGAAGAGCACGTGTCCATACTTCTGCTGAATAGCCAAGATCAACCGGTTTCTGGCAGGCAATATTAATAATCCAGGCTTTTTCATCATCGGTTATTTCGGCATTCCGACCACGCCCCGGAGCATCAAAGAGGGCATTTTCTACACCGCCTTCTTTGAATTTATTTAAGCACAACATAACGCTACACCTATTGATGCCCACTTTATCAGCAATATCATTGATAGAAACACCTTTGGCACGTAATCAGAATGTTTCTAACACAGGCTGTTGCGACAAATGGATTTCCTTTTGAAATAAAAAGACAGACAGAATCCAATCCATATGCACCGATGAACGAGAAAGAGATGCTTGAAAAATTGAAAAAGTCCAGAGAACAGGGAATGTTCAGGGATGCAGATCTTGTGATTTCTGATAT
>CAYRAW010000098.1:5434-9980 GCA_964422225.1 uncultured Roseburia sp. | reverse complement strand
ATCAGGTAGTGGAACATGCTCACCAATTTTGGACTTTAAGTCGTTATATTCTTTATTGAGTGATGAGTACAGAATTGTCGTAGTAGAAAAATTTGGATATGGTTTCAGTGATATTGTAGATAGTGACAGAGATATAGATACAGTTTTAGGACAAACTAGAACAGCACTTGATAAAGCTGGAATAAATGGTCCGTATGTCCTTTGTCCACATTCAATGTCGGGAATAGAAGCTTTATATTGGGCACAGCAGTATCCAGATGAAGTAGAAGCTATTATCGGGTTAGATATGGCAGTTCCAGAATATTATGACGAAATGAAAATTAGCATTCCTGTGATGAAATTGGGACAATATGCTGCAGCGTTAGGAGTTACAAGATGGATTTCGGGTATCTCGGAGAGTGACGCTATTAAATATGGAACATTAACTGATGATGAAAAAGAAATATACAGGGCTGTTTTTTATAACAGAACAGCAACGATAACGATGATCAATGAAGCAAAAGAAATAAAAGAAAGTGCCAGCGTTGTAAAAGCATATGGTGTTCCGCAAGTACCAATGCTATTATTTATTTCCAATGGTTCAGGCGGCACAGGCTTTGATGAGAAAACATGGAGAAGTATTCCTAAAGAATATATTTCAAAATCAGATAATGCCATATACATTGAATTGGACTGCCCTCATTATGTACATGATTATATGTATGAAGAGATAAGTAGCGAAATAAAGAACTTTTTAATTAAATTTTTTGTTCTGAAGAATCCGACAGCTTTCAGTTTTTGGAGAAGAAGCGAATAAAACTTTTATCATTGGAAAATTATTTTGATGTTGTAGTTGAAACGATTAACGAGTGACAACTTTGAATTTGATTGACAACGTTCAGTTTGTAAAGGCGATATACATATATGGGAAATTCCGGTTGGAAAAGAGGTTAACATAACAATGAAAACAACAGAAAACAGATATAGGGCATTGGTGTATGTCCTTGGATTATTAATCCTTGCAATGGGACTCACATTAAACACAAAAGCGGGACTTGGTGTATCCCCCATTATTTCTATATCTTATGCCGCATCAGAGATTTCGGGGCACAATTTCGGTAACACGACATTGACACTCTACACATTATTTGTGATTGTTGAAATGATTCTACATGTGGTTCGCATAAAAAAACAGAAAAAACATAGTGATCCCATACTTAGCCATGCGGAGAAAGTAGATGTCAAACTGATTTTTTTGATGGATTTTTTGCAGATTCCCTTGAGTATTGTATTTACAAGATTTTTGAATTTGTTTTCAGCGTTGGTACCAGATATTCAGACACAGGGCAAAAATCCGGCAATCTTGTTTGCAATACGTCTGTTGGTTTTAACTTTCGCATTGATTTTGACCGGAATTGGAGCTGCACTATCATTAAACATGAGGATTATTCCAAATCCGGGAGATGGGATCGTACAGGCAATTGCAGATTGCATTCATAAAAGCATCGGTTTTACAAAGAACTGTGTGGATGCAAGCTGTGTTACAATCACTATTATAATAAGCATGGTTTGTAGTGGAAAACTATATGGAATCGGTATTGGAACCATTATTGCAATGATTGCAGTGGGAAGAATTATCGCAGTATTTAATCATTTTACGAAGGACAGGCTGATGCAAGTTACAGGTGTAGAAGAGTAAATGCTGTTTTTACAGGGGTGAAGTACAGGGCTGGCTGGATGAAATGTAATCATGTAAAAAGCAAAGCATTTCGTGGACTTTGAATTGGAATTTGTGGGAGGATAGTATATGGATAAGAATGAAGCAAAAGAACTTCTGTCATTTCATTCTACAAGAAATGAAGAGGGAGCAATCACTTATTGACTGAGGAGCAAACCAAACATTTGCTTGCCTAGACCGACATTATTGAGAGCTGTTTTATGTTTTTGTTGGAAGATGATGTAGAAGATGCATTTTCTTTCTGGGATGAGACGCAGACAGACAGCTATGAAGAATACATTTTTGAATTAAATGCAGAGGGATTGCAGGATTACGAATTGTGGGGAGAGTTTTGGACTTGTAATGGTGGTGCAATCGAAGGCAATTGGCAGGTAACATTTCCTGTTGATAATAGTGTGATTACAAAACAGTAATAGATATAAAGAAAACAGTGCAAATTTAAGAAATCATCTAAATTTGCACTGTTTTGCTGTAGGAAGGAATGGCTGGATTAGAATAACTGATCGATCCGATTCATGGCTTCGATGGTATTTTCGCGATTGCCGAAAGAGGTCAGACGGAAGAAATTATGACCGTTCTTACCGAAGCCGGCACCGGGAGTACCAACTACCTGTGCATTCTTTAACAGATAATCAAAGAAATCCCAGGATTCCATATTGTTAGGGCATTCAAACCAGATATAAGGAGAATTTACACCACCAAAGTAGCGTATATTCTTTTTGGCAAGTCCTTCTGCAATAATTTTTGCATTTTCCTGATAGTATTTGATATTGGCTTTGCACTGTGCCATACCTTCTATGGAAAAGGCAGCAGCAGCACCTTTCTGGACAATATAGGATACGCCATTGAACTTGGTAGTCTGACGGCGATTCCACATAGCGTTCAGGGACATCTCTTTACCATTGGAAGCGGCAAATTTCAGCTCCTTTGGAACGATAGTATAGCCACATCTGGTTCCGGTGAAACCTGCTGTCTTGGAGAGAGAGCAGAATTCAATGGCACACTTTCTGGCACCTTCAATGGCAAAAATACTTCTGGGAAGAGTTTCGTCTGTAATGAAGCATTCATAAGCGGAATCATAAAGGATAATAGCGTCATTTGCCAATGCATAATCAACCCATTCCTTTAATTGTTCACGATTATATGCAGCACCTGTAGGGTTATTAGGAGAGCAGATATAGATAACATCTGCATGGAAACTGTGATCCGGCATAGGCAGGAAGTTATTTTCTGCATTGGCATCAATATAGGTAATATTGCGTCCATTCATGATATTGGTGTCCACATATACGGGGTAAACCGGATCTGGAATCAGGATAACATTATCCTGGGCAAACAGATCGGTGATGTTACCTATATCGCTTTTAGCACCATCAGAAACAAATACCTCATCAGGTTCGATACAATCAACACCGTTACGTTTATAGTAATCAACGATAGCATTTCTCAGAAAATCATATCCCTGTTCAGGACCATATCCTTTAAATGTCTCGGAACTTGCCATGGCATCAACACCTTCATGAAGTTGTTCGATCATTTTAGAGCCAATTGGCAGGGTAACATCGCCGATTCCCAGACGGATGATTTTTTTATCAGGATTAGCTTCCTGATATGCTTTTACTCGATGATTGATTTCAGCAAACAGATAGCTCTCTTTTAAATTTAAGTAGTTTTCATTTAACTTTGGCATATACTAATCTCCTCTCTAATTAGGTAGTTCTTAACAGGAACACTATAGATATCATAACTTTAGAGTTCACATTTGTCAACGATTGATGATAGAAGAATAAAAATAGAAAAAATTGTCGGCAGGTGTGACAGGGAGATCAATGTGAATTGATAAGAGAAGTGGTAATGCGGAAGCATAAGCCTTCGTCTTCTTATATAAAATGTAAGAGGGCGGAGGCTTTTTATGTGGCTATGTTTTTTATGGCCGCTGGCTGGCTAACAAATGGGGAATCGACCCTAAGGCAAAAACTCCGGCAGTTGCAAAAGAGGATGGACAGGATTACGTTCCAACAGATGGATGGACAGTATTTGCTCATCAGTTCTCATCTATCGCAGGTGCAGGACCTGTTACCGGTGCTATTCAGGCAGTGGTATTTGGCTGGGTATCTGTATTGCTCTGGATCATTCTTGGTGGTATTTTCTTTGGAGCGGTTACAGATTTCGGTGCACTCTATGCCAGTGTAAAGAATGAAGGAAAGTCCATGGGACTTCTGATCGAGCAGTATATTGGTAAAACAGGTAAGAAATTATTGCATTTGCAGTTGTATTTGGTCTGATCCAGAAGAAAATGAAATTTACAGGCTGGAAAGAAGTTGTGTTAGGTCTGGTTTGTACGATTGCTGCTTTTTGTATCGGTATGTTCTGTCCGTTAGTCACAACTAAGGTAAATTGGACTTATATCGTATTTGCATATATTTTCCTTGCAGCAGTGCTTCCTATGTGGATTTTGATGCAGTCTAGAGATTATATGACAACCTTTATGTTTGCAGGTATGATCATTGGTGCAGTGGTAGGTCTGGTCGTTGCACATCCTACCATGAATCTTCCGATGTATACGGGATTTCACAATGAGAAATCAGGTGATCTGTTTCCTATTCTGTTTGTAACAGTTGCCTGCGGTGCAGCAGCATCAGCAGATGGTACGGCAGCAACAGGTACACCTTTTGCAATCTTCTCATCAGGTGTTGCAGGTTTCCTGGAAATGTTCGGTATTCCGGTTTATGTAGCACAGTGCTTCATGACTATGTGCGTATCCGCATTGGCATTGACCAGTCTGGATTCTGTTGCACGTATTGGTCGTATGTCTTTCCAGGAGTTGTT
>CAYRAW010000098.1:0-5334 GCA_964422225.1 uncultured Roseburia sp. | reverse complement strand
CAGACAGAACAAGACCTTGTTACCACCTCTTATCATCATGCTGTGTGTAACATTCACTGCTCTGGTAGAGAGAACAATAGCGCTTGTCAAGGCTTATTCTGCAGGTTCAGCATCATTCCTTGTAGAGGGATTACAGTTGATCATCGCAATTCTTCTGATGATCCTGGGAGTGATTATTGTAATACATAGTGGCAAGAAATTAGTACAGAAAAAAGCAGATAAATAATTTTGTATTTGCCAGATTGCTTTTTAGATATCTATTTGCTACGATGGAGGGACAACTTAAAGCACATTTTAAGGTGCTATTGTGAAATAAATGTATAATAAAATCATAGAAGATTACGGGAGTAAATAGATATGTTGGCAAGATGGAAAGAAAAATACATTGGAGATAAAGCATTCTATATGAGGGTATTGACCCTTGCAATTCCTTTGATCATTCAGAATGCGATTACAAGTTTTGTCAGTTTCCTGGATAATATTCTGATCTTTGGTTTGGGTGGGATTCCTGCCATGGGTGTAGAGGGTGCTGCAATCGCGACTGTCATTGCCAGATTCGTAGAATGTGCGATTGTGCTAATCTGGACGCATACGCATACAGATAAGAATCGCTTCATTGTCGGAGCTTATCGCAGCCTGTATATTCCAGGCAGAGTTCTTGGTGATGTGATCAAGAAAGGTACTCCGTTGATGTGTAATGAGATGTTGTGGGCGATGGGGATGGCAGTGATCGCACAGTGTTATGCAGTCAGAGGACTTGAGGTAGTTGCTGCACAGAATATTTCTTCCACGATCACGAATCTTTTTAATGTAGTTTATATCCAGCTTGGTTCCTGTATTTCTATTGTAGTAGGGCAGTTATTAGGTGCTGGTAAGAAGAAGGAAGCCAGAGAAGCAGATACGAAGATGATTTTCTTCAGTGTTGGCTGCTGTACGGTAATAGCACTTATTATGATCGCGATAGGCAGATTTTTTCCTTCTATTTATAATACAGAAGAGATGATCAAGGATCTGGCAACGACGTTTATTGTGATTTCAGCAATGGTCATGCCATTATGTTCTTTCTCACATTGCTCCTATTTCACATTGCGTTCAGGTGGAAAGACGATCATTACATTTCTGTTTGACAGTGTATATACATGGGTGATTGTGATTCCTGTAGCCTATTTGCTGGCTCATTTTACACAGCTTTCAATTCAGGCAGTATTTTTCCTTGTGCAGTTCACGGAGATCATCAAGGTTATCATTGGATATTTCATGGTCAGAAGCGATGTCTGGCTGCAGAATATTGTAGATAATACTTCATTTGTAGAATAACTTTGTTATATTGATTTTTTAAATGCTTTATATTATGCTGTAATTATCTGGTATAAATTATATTAAGGAGGGTAATATCTATTATGGCGGGGTATTTATTTGTACATTTTATTGGGGAACAGGAGAATGGAGAGCAGATTTATTTTGCAGTGAGTGAAGATGGAATGCACTGGCAGGATCTAAATGGTGGACAACCGGTGCTGGTATCAGACATCGGAGAAGCCGGTGTCAGAGATCCTTTTATTGTCAGAGATGAGAAAAAGCATAAGTTCTATCTGATCGCAACGGATCTTCGCATTGGTTCAGGCAAAGGCTGGACGTGGGCTGTTACGGAAGCAAGCCGTGATTTGATCGTATGGGAATCAGAGGATATGGTCAATTGGAGCAGACCAAGAAGCTGCCATGTTGGGGTAGATGGGGCAGGCTGTGTATGGGCTCCAGAGACAATTTATGATACAGAAACGGAATCCTTCTTTGTATTCTGGGCTTCTATGGTGAAGCTGGACGGGGATAAAGAGCCAAAACAACGTATTTATGCTGCATACACGAGAGACTTTGTGGAGTTCACAGAACCTTTTATCTATGAAGAAGCAGATTGTCATGTAATTGATATGAATATTGTATACAGTAATGGATGGTATTACCGTTTTGTAAAAGATGAGACGAACAAGAACATTCGCACAGACAGAGTAGCCAAACTGGGCAGGGGAATCAAACCAGAACCAATACATAGTGAGGTTTTATCACAACTGTTCGGTGTGGAGGGGCCGGAAACCTATCAACTCCCCGATGGCAGATGGTGTCTGATCGTGGATCAGTTCGCAACAGGAAAAGGATATCTGCCGCTTATATGTAATGACCTGTCTACAGGCAATTTTCAGGTAGCAGAGGAAAGTTCCTATGATCTTGGTAAGTTAAAGAAACGCCATGGTGGTATTTTGCAGATCACAGAAGAGGAATTAACCAGATTAAAGCAGAACTTCTAAATGCATTGCAGGTCAGGTCATATTCCGGAATTACATAAAAAAGTGCTGAGCGGATTTTTGTATCCGTTCAGCACTTTTTTGTTTAATAGTGGTATTTTTTCCTCTTGGCAATGAGGAAAGAGATGGACACGATGACTGCACATATCTCAGCAACGATATTGGCTAACCAGATACCATTGAGTCCAATGAGCATAGGCAGTACCAGCACTGATGAAAGCTGGAATACCAGCACACGCAGGAAGGATACTGCTGCAGAGATAGGTCCGTTGCCCAAAGCTGTAAAAAATGACGAGGTAAAGATATTGATACCTGCAAGTATAAAACAGAATGAGAAAATACGGAAAGCGGTAATTGTCATAGACAGCAGCTCGGCATCATATCCGACAAATATTCCTGAAATCACAGGTGCCAGTACAAATCCGAGGAATGCCATGAGCACACCAGCGATACTCATAATTTTCAGGCTCTTGCGACGCATGTTCTGCAGTTCCTCATAATTGCCGGCACCGTAGTGATAGCCAATGATAGGTGCGCTGCCGACTGAATAACCGATGAACATACCAATGAATACGAATTGCATATACATCAGCACACCATAAGTTGCAACTGCATTCTCACCACCTAACCGCATGAGCTGGTAATTGTACACAATTCCGATCAGTGAGGAAGCAATGTTGCTCATCAGCTCGGAGCAACCGTTACTGCTGGCCTTTAACAGCGGAGCAGGTTCGAATCCGGTTCGGGTCAGTCGCAGTGGACTATTGTTAGGCAGTGCAAAATAAATCAAAGGAAGGAAACCTCCGATACACTGGCTGATTCCTGTAGCCAGAGCAGCACCTACAATGCCCCATTTGAATGCCCCAACGAATAAAGCATCCAGTATCATATTGGTAACACCTGCGGTCACGGTAACGATCAGTCCAAGACGAGGCTTCTCGGCAACAACGAAGAAACTTTGAAAGACATTTTGCAGCATGAAGGCCGCATTAAAGGCAATAACGATTCTGCCATACAGGACACAGGTATCCAGCATACTGTCATCAGCTCCGAACAGTTTCGCCATTGGACGTACGAAGATAATGCCGAACAGCGTGAGAAGTATACCGGTCAGAATTGTAAAATACACCATCATGGAGAAGTAGCGGTTGGCTTTTTCCTTATTTCCGGTGCCCAGGGTATAAGAAACCAGTGCACTGCCACCGGTACCGATCATGAAACCGATACTGCCCAGTATCATAATAAAAGGCATGATCAGATTGATCGCGGCAAAAGCCGTTTTACCTGCAAAATTAGACACGAAGAAGCCATCTACGACACCATAGATAGAGGTAAATACCATCATGACAACGGAGGGCAGAGTGAATAGGAAAAGCTTTTTATAGTTGAAGTGATCAGATAATTGAATTTTCATTTAAAGTTCCTTTCTGTAAGGTTGAATCTGTTGTATATTGTTTTTGAGGGTATCAGCATACCGCTCGTATAGCTGCAAGAAAGTTTCCTGTTCCTCCTTGGAAAAAGTTGCAAAGGTTTCCAGTTCTATATGGATTACCTGTTGTGCTGTATTTGCGGCTAATTTTTCTCCAAGGGGAGTCAGTTCGATGTATTTGCTGCGACGATTATTCTTATGGATCAGAGTCAGATAGCCGTCTGCCTCCAGCTTCTTCAGGGAAGAGTTGACAGTCTGCTTTGGCTGATATTGCATATCGCACAGTTCACTCTGGGTCAGGGGATGATTGGAAAGACACAGGGTATACAGAATCCAGAATTCACAGTCGGAGCAGCCGAGTAGTCTGGCAGCGTTGCGGTAGAAGTCATCTTCCTTTTTAAAAATATTATTAAAACGGATCAATACGTCATGTCCGACAGACATATCATTCCTCCTTTTTATTCCAAATAAAAAAGTCCGAAATCGGATGGCTTGAATTATAGTCCGATTTCGGATAAAAGTCAACCATACATTTAATTACCAGATACCAGGAATATGTCGCATCAGAACACTGACGCCGACAATACTGTTCCAACAGACGAAGCCCATAATAATCGGTTTGCCACCGGTTTTGATCAATTTGACAATGCCGGTATTAAGACCGATCGCTGGCATGGCAAGTACGATCAGAGATTTGCTCAAAGTTTTAAGAGGAGCGAATGTGTCTGCTGGAACGTCAAAGCTTACGGCAATTGTGAGAAAGCACGGGTATATGACAAGGTGAGTGAAGATATAGCATTTTTTGCAATGTATTTATAAAAAAATACAATGAAATGAGAAGAACAGATGAGGTATATTGTAAATAATGATATACTTTATTTTATTGTTAAAAAAGAATGTACTCTTGGAGTATTCTGAATGGTTCATTTGCAAAAGATTCCAGAAGTATATAGAGATTATGCAGGAGGTAGGAAAATGTTTGCGTGGAATAGAAATGTGCGGATCAAAACACACATTAATACAGCACCGGTGCGTAATGTAGTGGATATTTTATACAGAGATATGGAAAAGACACTGAAACCCGTATCGCAGGGGGGTGGTGCTATCCTATTGGAAAAGGATGACAGTCTGGGAGAAGAACAGTATCGGATAGAAGTGAAAACAGAGCAGATTACAATATATGCGCAGGATGACCTCGGATGGATATATGGATTGCTGATGCTAAGTGAGCACTTCTTAGGTGTGAAGCCTTTCTGGTTCTGGATGGATCAGACATTTGAGCAGAAGGAATCCATTGAAGTTGAAGAACAGACCATTCATTCACCCAGACCTGTAGTACGTTTCAGAGGGTGGTTTTTCAATGATGAAGTGCTAATGCTGAAATGGAAATATAATGAAAATGGTGTAGATGGATGGAAGATGGCACTGGAAGCACTTTTGCGCTGTGGTGGCAATATGGCAATTCCAGGCACAGATAAGATGTCCCGAAAGAACAGGCAGTTGGCTGCAGACATGGGACTGTGGATCACACATCACCATGCAGAACCTTTGGGAGCAGAGATGTTCGTGAGAGCCTATCCTGATGAGAAGCCCAACTATCTGGAG
>CAYRAW010000097.1:0-9997 GCA_964422225.1 uncultured Roseburia sp. | reverse complement strand
CGATCTTGGACACAGAACACAATATTTTATTTTCAGATTATAAAAGGCATTATGCCAATATACGTGAAACTCTTTCATCATTATTGGAGGACGCTTATTCCAAGCTGGGTGATCTGACGCTTCATCCCATGATCACAGGTTCCGGCGGTCTGACACTTGCCAACCATCTGGGTATACCTTTTGTTCAGGAGGTAATCTCCGTATCCACAGCACTTAAAGAGCTTGCTCCCAAAACAGATGTTGCCATTGAACTTGGTGGTGAAGATGCCAAGATCATATATTTCGAAGGTGGAAATGTTGAACAGAGAATGAATGGTATCTGTGCCGGCGGTACAGGTTCTTTTATTGACCAGATGGCTTCTCTTATTCAGACGGACGCTTCCGGTCTGAATGAATATGCCAAGAATTATCATTCATTATATACCATTGCAGCCAGATGTGGTGTATTCGCCAAGACAGACATCCAGCCCCTGATCAACGAAGGTGCTACCAAAGAAGATTTATCTGCTTCCATATTCCAGGCAGTCGTCAATCAGACCATCAGTGGTCTGGCATGTGGTAAGCCCATCCGTGGTCATGTTGCATTTTTAGGTGGTCCTCTTCATTTCCTGTCCGAATTAAAACAGGCATTTATCAGAACATTAAAGCTTGATGAAGAACATGTTATCGATACTGACAATTCTCATCTGTTCGCGGCTATCGGTTCTGCCCTCAACGCCAAAGAAGAAATCTCTTTTACCATGAAAGAAATGGTAGATAAACTTTCTTCCAATATAAAGATGGAATTTGAAGTTGCACGTATGGAGCCTTTATTTGCAAATAAAGATGAATATCAGGAATTCCGGGACAGACACAGCAGACATCATGTAAAGGCAGGTGACATCCGCACTTACCATGGCAAATGCTATCTGGGTATTGATGCCGGTTCTACCACCACCAAAGTAGCTTTAGTCGGTGAAGATGGTACTTTGTTATATTCTTTCTACAGCAACAATAACGGAAGTCCTCTCAAAACTGCGATCCGCTCTATTCAGGAAATCTATTCCATGCTTCCAGAAGATGCAGTTATCGTTCGTTCCTGCTCTACCGGTTACGGCGAAGCCCTGATCAAGGCTGCATTCATGTTAGATGACGGAGAAGTAGAAACCGTTGCACATTATTATGCCGCTGCTTTCTTTGACCCGAAGGTAGATTGTATCCTTGACATCGGTGGTCAGGATATGAAATGTATCAAAATCAAGAATCAGACAGTCGATTCTGTCCAGTTAAATGAAGCCTGTTCTTCAGGCTGCGGTTCCTTTATTGAAACCTTTGCCAAATCTCTGAATTACAGTGTACAGGATTTTGCAAAAGCCGCTTTATTTGCAGAACATCCTATTGATCTGGGAACACGCTGTACTGTATTCATGAATTCAAAAGTAAAGCAGGCTCAGAAGGAGGGCGCAGAAGTATCTGATATTTCAGCAGGTCTGGCATACTCTGTTATTAAAAATGCCCTTTTCAAGGTTATCAAAGTATCCGACGCTTCTGAACTTGGCAGTAATATAGTCGTACAGGGTGGTACTTTCTATAATGATGCCGTCCTCAGAAGTTTTGAAAAAATTGCCGGCTGTGAAGCGATCCGTCCTGATATTGCAGGTATCATGGGGGCATTCGGTGCTGCCCTGATCGCAAGAGAACGTTATCAGAATGGAGAAAATGAACAGTCTACCATGTTAACGATCGACCAGATCAATGAACTGACTTTCTCTACATCCCTTGTAAAATGTCAGGGATGTACGAACTCCTGTCGTCTGACGATCAATAAATTCTCTGATGGCAGACGTTTTACTTCCGGCAACCGTTGCGAACGTGGACTCGGCAAAGCCAAGAGTGATGATCACATTCCTAACCTGTTCGCTTATAAATTAAAGAGACTCTTTTCCTACGAACCGCTTTCCGATGCAGAAGCAACCAGAGGACGTGTTGGTATTCCAAGAGTTCTGAATATGTACGAGAATTATCCATTCTGGTATACTTTCTTCACAAAGTTACATTATCAGGTGGTACTCTCTCCTGTATCCAACAGGAAAATATATGAAATGGGTATTGAATCCATCCCCAGTGAATCCGAATGTTATCCTGCCAAGCTGGCACACGGACATATTGAATGGCTGATTTCCCAAAACGTGGATTTTATCTTCTATCCCGCTCTTTTCTATGAAAGAAACGAGTTCAAGGAAGCTAACAATCATTACAACTGTCCTATTGTTACTTCATATTCCGAAAACATTAAAAATAATGTGGAAGCAATCGGCCGGGGAGAAGTTGTATTCAAGAATCCATTTATGTCTTTTGCAAGCCCTGAACTTATTACGCAGTCACTTACAAAGGAATTTCCTGATATTCCTGCTTCTGAAATTGCAGAGGCAGTAAATGCAGGCTGGAAAGAACTGGATGCTGTTCGTCATGATATGTACCGTAAAGGTGAGGAAGTTATTGATTATATAGAAAAGAATCATTCAAAAGCCATTGTTCTTGCAGGACGTCCTTATCATATTGACCCCGAGATCAATCATGGTATTCCTGAATTGATTACTTCTTATGGCATTGCAGTATTAACAGAGGATTCCGTATCTCACCTGGCTAAACCAGAACGTCCTCTTATCGTTTCTGACCAGTGGATGTACCATTCAAGACTGTATGCAGCAGCAAGTTTCGTAAAAACTCGTGATGATATTGATTTAATCCAGCTCAACTCATTCGGTTGTGGTCTGGATGCTGTTACAACAGATCAGGTCAATGATATCCTGACAGGTTCAGGTAAAATCTATACCTGTCTGAAAATTGATGAAGTGAACAATCTCGGTGCTGCACGTATCCGAATCCGTTCTCTGTTATCTGCTATCCGTGTCAGAGAACAAAGACACCAGACCCGTACGATTCAGTCCAGTCAGATGCATCGTGTTCTCTTTACCAAGGAAATGCGCAAGAACTACACAATTCTCTGCCCGCAGATGTCACCGATCCACTTTGACCTGTTAGAGCCTACTTTCAGAAGATGTGGTTATAACCTGGTTGTTCTGAATAACGATAACAGAAAGAGTGTTGACGTTGGTCTGAAATATGTAAATAATGATGCATGCTATCCATCCCTTCTGGTCGTAGGTCAGATCATGGAGGCTGTATTATCAGGTCAGTATGATACTGATCACTTGGCTGTTGTCATGTCTCAGACCGGTGGTGGATGCCGTGCTACCAACTATATTGGATTTATCCGTCGTGCCCTTGCCAAAGCAGGTTATAGTCAGATTCCCGTCATCTCTATTAACTTATCCAAGTTAGAGAGTAATCCAGGTTTCAAGCTCACACCTATGCTTCTGTTAAGAGCAGTATATGCTGTCACTTTCGGTGATATCTTCATGCGTTGTGTATACAGAATGCGTCCCTATGAGGCGGTTCCCGGTGTCGTGAATGAAGTACATCAGAAATGGATAAAGAAATGTTGTGAATTCCTTGGTCGTAAATATATGCCTTTCTCGACTTTCAAGAAAATGTGCCGTGAAATGATAGAGGAATTTGACGCTATACCTACTCTGGCGATCAGCAAGCCTCGTGTTGGTATCGTTGGTGAGATACTCGTTAAGTTCTCTCCTACTGCCAATAATCATCTGGTTGAACTGTTAGAGGCAGAAGGCGCTGAAGCAGTTGTTCCCGATTTAATGGACTTCATGTTCTACTGCTTCTATAATCAGTTATATAAGGCCGAAAACCTCGGTACCAGCAAGAAAGGCGCACAGATCAGCAAATTAGGTATCAAGGCAATTGAAATGCTTCGCAAGCCTGCTTCTGATGCTTTTGCAAAGAGTAAGCACTTTATCCCTCCTGCAAATATTGAAGAAACAGCCAGAAATGCATCTGAAATCGTATCTATCGGTAATCAGACTGGTGAAGGATGGTTCCTTACAGGTGAAATGTTAGAGCTTCTGCATACAGATACTCCAAACATTGTATGTACACAGCCCTTTGCTTGTCTGCCTAATCACGTAGTTGGTAAAGGTGTTATTAAAGAACTCCGTAAGCGTCATCCTGAAGCAAACATTGTTGCTATTGATTACGATCCCGGTGCTTCAGAAGTAAATCAGCTCAATCGAATCAAACTGATGCTTTCAACTGCCCAGAAAAATCTTCAAAAGAAAGAAGCTGCTAATGCAGCCCAAATTAAAGATCTTTCAAAGAAAGCTTCTGAAGAAAATAATATTACAGAATCGAATTCTAAAAAAGAAAACGAAATTTCCGCATAAGAAAAACGCATTCTTCAAATCATTGAAGAATGCGTTTTATTTATATTCCCTTAATTTACTAATTTGATTTGTGTTCATTTTTGTAAGTGTTCTTCCAAGCCTTAAATTTACGTTTTGCAATGTTATATTTCTTATCTTCTACTGAAAGGACACGAACTTCATTTGCAGCAAGTTTCTTCCCCAATTCTTTTACTACACAGTCTCCTACATTGTCCTTATCAATGTCACTCTCATTTACAGTAAATGTAATAACTGCTTTATTCAGTGACTCCTCTTCGCATTTTGTGTTTGATCTGCATTTCACAGAAACCTCTCCAGTCCCCCATCCTGTCGCTTCATAGGTGATCGTACCTAATGTCAGTAAACGACCAATGGTATTCTCTTCCACTGTGACTCCCTTCATAATAATGCCTCCAATCCTTAACCAGATGTTACAATTTTATTACAATTAAAACTATATCACACAATTAATAGTTTTTGCAAGTGCTATTTACATAATAAAATGAAAAAGCCTGCTATATGGCAGACTTTTTCTGAGGAGTAGTTATGAAAAATCTAATATTAGTAATTGTCTATTTTGTTTGCAGGCTACCTGCTTCCTGAGGTAACACTATGTAACAGCTGTCAATCCTTTTATTCAATATATTCTGTATGATATCCCTTCTGGTTATAATACCAATATAGCAGTTTCTGTCATCTACCATAGGAACAAAATTCTGAGATAACGCTCTCTGTATCAATGTGCTGATACCTTCTCCATCTGTTGCCGCCAGCACCCACTCTGTTCTTAAGATATCTTTAACCTGTTTCAAATCAAATGTCTCTTCTCCGTAGTCAATCATATCCCAAAGGAAATCACCTTCTCTTACCGTTCCTACGTATTTACCCTCTTCATTGATAACAGGAACAGCAGTATATCCGCTTTCTCTCATAATGTGAAGTCCATCTCTAAGACTATCTGTATCATGCAGATAAGTTGTACTGCATTTGGGTTTCAACATTCCGATCACATTCATCGCATATCCTCCTAATTGCATCAGTATCTTATTGTGTCTGTTTCAGACAACTCTCTCATTTGCAACTTTATTATATGCTACTTCGACAAATAAATCGATAGTTTATTATTTGTTTTCGTTATTTTTTATATTTGTGTCTTTTGTTTTTCCTTATCTCTTGTTTATATTTATAATCATATACCTAAAATGTGTCAAAACAATGTACACATTATAAAAATTCTATATAATTCTAAATTTTTTATAATCAAAAAATCCCAAGCCGGAACAATATCCGTAGCCTGGGATTTTCTAATTTCATTTAAATCATTTTATTTAATTGTAATATTGCCCTTTGCAGTTGCATATTCTTCGCCAATTACTCCATTAAGAGAGTTAACATAAGAAATCAGGCCTTCTGCATCAATTACTCCGGTATCTACGCTCTCTACATTAGAGAATACATAATATGTGTCACCGCCATCTGCCATAAAGTTATTTACAGCAATATGGTATGTAGCATTCAGATCAAAGTCCTTGCCACCTACACTCTGAATCGTTACACGGCTTCCTGGCTTAGCAGGAGCATAGTAAGTAGAATCAGGATACTGTTCTCCCTTTTCATAAGGTACTGTTGTATCAATTGTAAATACGATACCTGATACCTGAGGGAATGCACCTAAAGCTTCCGGGCAAGCTGAGCAGGATGCTTCCAATGCTTCAAGAAGCTGAGTGCCTGTTACAGTTACAATAGATACTGTGTTGCCAAATGGGAATACTGTGTAAAGCTTATCCATAGAAATATCACCAGCATCTACAGTTGCTCTGACACCACCACCATTCTGGATCGCGCCATCAATTGTGTAATCCAGATTATTATCTGCAACATATGCCTCTGCTGTATACTTGTAAGCATCTGCTGCAAAATCACCAAGGTTTGTTTCCTGTGTACGTACACCAGGTGCACGATTACCATCAAGAGTATATAATGTTGTAGCAAATTTACCTGAGTAAGCTTCATTTACAACATCTGCAAAAGTAGCTACATACTCATCCATGGAAGGGCAACCGCCAATCGCATACATCTGCTTTGCATTATCTACTAATTTAGCAGTAGTTGTCTTGCCATCATATACAACAACACCAACTGCGTTCAGATAATTACCTGTACTTACAATCTTCGTTGCATTTACATCAAATCCTGTAGGAATCTTAGTATGGCTATGTCCATCAATAAATAAATCAATGCCATTTACGTTAACAGCAACATCTGATGAACGGTTGCCTGCACTCTCTTCATCTACTCCAAGATGTCCAACACAGATAATATAATCACAGCCCTCTGCCTTTAATGCATCAACCTGAGCCTGTGCACATGCATATAATTCTGTATCTGCCAGGATATTGATATCCTTTACATTCTTGGGATTAGCTTTTGTCTGTGTTTCCGGTGTGTCAAGTCCGAATACACCTACTTTCATGTTAGAGAAAGTAAATACTGTATGATCTCCGAAATAAGGCTCTCCGCTCTCTTTGTTCAGGATATTAGCATCCAGAATAGGGAACTGTGCTGCATCTGCCATAGCCTTTAATGCATCAAGTCCGAAATCAAATTCATGATTGCCAAGGCTGGCTGCATCATATCCTGCTGCATTCATAAAATAGATTGCATCTAAGCCCTTGTAATAGTTAACAAGGTTTGTACCCTGGGAAAAGTCACCTGCATCAAGAAGTAATACATTTGCTCCCTGCTTCTGATAATAACCCTTTAATGCCTTTACTGCAGACATTCCTAAAGAGCCTTCTTTTGTGTCAGCCGCATAGCGTCCATGAATATCATTAGTATGGATAACTACAAGCTTACCTGACAGGTCTTCTGCTGCCTTAACTGTGGTTGCAGGTGCATATGCTGTCAAACCGGCTACCATTGCTAAGGATAAAACCCCAACAGCAAGACGTTTTAAAAATTTGTTCATAAAACTGCCTCCTTGTGTATTTTTTGCAAGTCAAAAAAGAAATATTATACATAATTTTCCATTTTGCGACCGCCATATCTACATATTACCGTTGCATGTCCATTATGTCAATTGTACTTTTTCACAATTTAGACACAAAAAGCCCATTATTTAAATGAGCTTTTTTTCATATCTTAATTATTCAGAATCCCATGTGCAAAATTGCTGTTTCACGGCTTTTCTTTTATTATAAATCGCAGTTATTTACTGTTCTTGGGAATGGGATAACGTCACGGATGTTACCCATACCGGTCAGATACATAACGCATCTTTCAAATCCGAGTCCAAATCCTGCATGTCTGGTACTTCCATATCTTCTAAGATCAAGATAGAATTCGTAATCTTCCTTATTCAGACCACACTCTGCCATTCTCTGCTCCAGAATATCCAGCTTATCCTCTCTCTGGCTGCCACCGATGATCTCACCAATGCCGGGTACCAGACAATCCATAGCGGCTACTGTCTTACCATCTTCATTCAGCTTCATGTAGAATGCCTTGATTTCCTTCGGATAATCTGTTACGAATACAGGACGTCCAAATACCTTCTCAGTCAGATATCTTTCATGCTCAGTCTGCAGATCGCATCCCCATGATACCTTATATTCAAACTCATCATTGTGTTTCTCTAACTCTGTAATCGCATCTGTATAAGTAATATGACCAAATTCTGAGGTAGCAACATGATGCAGTCTGTCGATCAGTCCCTTGTCTACAAACTGATTAAAGAATGCCATCTCTTCCGGTGCATTCTCCAATACATAATTAATTACATATTTTAACATGCTCTCTGCAAGCATCATATCATCCTTAAGATCTGCAAAAGCAATCTCCGGTTCGATCATCCAGAACTCTGCTGCATGTCTGGTAGTATTGGAATTCTCTGCACGGAATGTAGGTCCAAAAGTGTAGATATTCTTAAATGCCATTGCATATGTTTCACCATTAAGCTGTCCACTGACAGTCAGGTTAGTAGGTTTATTAAAGAAATCCTTGCTGTAATCTACTTTGCCGTCCGGTGTCATAGGTACGTTATTTAAGTCCAGTGTCGTTACCTGAAACATCTCTCCGGCGCCTTCGCAGTCGCTTCCTGTGATCAATGGTGTATGTACATACACGAAATCTCTCTCCTGGAAAAATTTATGGATTGCATATGCACACAGAGAACGTACTCTGAATACAGCCTGGAATGTATTAGTACGAGGTCTTAAATGAGAAATAGTACGCAGATATTCGAAGCTGTGACGCTTCTTCTGCAAAGGATAATCCGGTGTGGAATCACCCTCTACTTCTACTGCTGTTGCCTGAATTTCAAAAGGCTGTTTTGCGTCAGGAGTCAGTGTTACAATACCTGTTGCAATGACTGCTGCACCTACATTAAGTTTGGAAATATCTGCAAAATTAGCCAATGCATCACTGTATACAACCTGAAGCGGTTCAAAAAATGTACCATCATTTACCACTAAAAAGCCAAAAGTCTTGGAATCTCTCTTGCTTCTTAACCATCCTCCTATCGTCACTTCTTTATCCGCATACTCTTTATAATTGCGGTATAAATCTCTAATGTTTATCATAAGAAACCTCCTGCTAAAAAAAGTCCATTACATGCTTTCCATTATACCCACTTTAGGCTATGTACGCAATGTATTTGGACTTTTTTATTGTAAATTTTGTCAATTTAGTGCCCGATTCGTGCGTTAACGGAATCAATCAGCTCATTTGCGCCTGTGCCAATTGGATGATATCATGTATTTCCATCCCTGATTTTTCCACTGCTGCGCGTAACTCATCCAGTTCTTCCATCTTTTGCTGTTGAACTAATTCATTCAATTCTTCCTTTTCTTTCTTAAGTCTGGTAGTCAAAGCTTCGATCAGTTCTTCCTTCTGTGAGATTTTCTCCTGCAACGACTTTCTAGCCCCTCTTGCCATAGTTTCTCTCCTATCCTTATTCTCTATTTATGACAGCAGATGATACAATGCAGTGCATGTATCCGCTGCTGTCATCTGCTTATAGTATATGGACAAGATTACCGTTTTATTCTAAATAATTATATTTTTACAAAGAATATTTAATCCTTTTCCTTCTTTGTAAAAATACTAAATGATTTGACATTTTTACAAAGAAGAATAAAATTATTTACAGAGAAATAACTTATAACTCATATTAACCGAAAGGGCAATCAATATGATCAACATACCCATGAAATCGTCTGGTGCAGTTAATAAACAAACTGTTATGACAATAAACAATATTAGAATCCAAAGTCCAAAATCTTCTCGTGACATATCTTCTAACTCTTCCACTGAAAATTATGTCTCTTCGGTGGAATCAAATGATATTCATAATATGACAGGAAATACGCCTATTACGGTCAAAACCACTCCATCTTTGAGCAGGCAGATTGAGAAGGGGCAAAAAGTTGCAATTGAAGATCAAATGAAACTTACCAAGATCAATGCAAAGCTTGGATGGAACGTTATAAATCCCGATTGCGATGTAGATGTATCTGCATTTCTTCTGGATAATACAGGAAAAGTCATTGGTGATTCATGGTTCGTTTTTTATGGTCAGGAAACCAGTCCGGACGGCAGTACAGTTTTTTCTACTGACCAAGGACAAGACCGGGAAATTATTTCTATAGATTTTACCAAACTGAATCCTGATGTCTCAAAGATAGTTTTTGTACTTACAATAAACGAAGCTATTG
>CAYRAW010000096.1:0-10028 GCA_964422225.1 uncultured Roseburia sp. | reverse complement strand
AGATGAGCTTCCATCACATAAAGAAATATAATTTGACTAAATTGGTAATTGGATTTGGAATAATGGGTAACATATGATAAGAAGTGATTTTATTATAACATATGGCAAACTTTTGATAAAATGTTCCAATATTGGAACATAGTAAGCAAGAAAATAAGCAAGATGAGATATGCTTATTTAAAATATGATAACTTTCTATATACAGCCGCCGGTCATGGCAGTTTGGTGAATGCAGCTTAGGAAGTTCATAGAAACACTTACATCACGTACGTGGCAAATGAACCGAACTGCCAGACCTGCGGCGTCACTAGAATAGTCTTTTATTTCTCCGGATACATCCATCCTTTATATTCCAGGATAGATAATTTCTCCTGGTTTTCTTTTACCTGCAGGGTTTCGTTGCGGTAAGCCCTGGGGGTGATCTGCATCACGTCCATAAAATGCCGGTTGAAGCTGGATACAGAGCGGAAACCGACCATCTCGGATATCTCCAGAATGGAATATTCTGTACTGCGCAGAAGATTACATGCCTTGGAGATTCTGGTATTATTCACAAAATCCAAAGGACTTGTTCCTATAATAGAATGGAAGAGCCGTCTAAAATGGGTAGGGCTCAGTCTGCAGATATCAGCCAGATAGTTGATATCGAACTGTTGGGCATAATTATCTTCAATGTAATCCAGTACCGGCGAGATGACCATGGCATTTTCGGGTGGCTGGCTGGTAGGAGCGATGCTGGAACCACCCTCACTCTGGATACGGTACAGTTCAATGGACAATGCGAGCAAAAGCCCGGTCACGCTGGTCTGATAGTGTGGTTTCTTTTCTTCCAGTTCTCTGATGACAGCCATGGTAAGCTGATATACCTGTGGATACTGGTCACGACTCAGAATATGTTTATAATTCTTGAATGCCGGAAGTGAAAGGTCAAAATCCCTTGAAAAATTTGGAGAGATATTGCGGAACAGTTCACTGGCATCCATAAAAAGATAGGACCAGTGACTCTCAGTTCCGGGGGAACTGTAAGTGGTGTGCGGAATATTTCGTGGAATACAGGTTACATCGCCCTCTTTGAAGAAGAGAGGGTCTTTTTGACCGATAAATTCCATATATCCGCTGTCGGAATGGCATACGCCGATTTCGAGACAGTTATGAAAATGAAGATTTTTACTTGGGACATTAGAAATTTTCCAATGCTCTCCTGACAGTAATAGTACAGGAAAATCATAGGGGAGATAGTAGTTACGGTACTCTGCTACTCCTGATTTCTGTCTAGCCATAATGAAGCCTCCTTAGTATATCAATATATGTGTTATTGTTTATTATGACCATGGTTTGTTTTGAATATGGTTGTATTTGCATAGAAAATGAATGCATATGATAAGAAAAAGTACACAAATTATCAAAAACAACCAATACTGAAAAATATATAATTTTATGTAAACATTTACATGTGTAATAGTTTGATGTTTGTTAAAATAGTCCATTAAAATGGTAGTCAATCTGTATAACTAAACAGGCTAAAAAATAAAAATAATGGGCATTTCTTGTATATTATACAAAAGGAAGTATAACATAAATGGTCAGAATTGCATAGTATTTTTATTGCACTGAATAGAAAAAAGTTTCAAAGTGTATAATAATATACTCATAAAAACCAATAAACTATACAAATTAACCGTATAGACATCGGTTGGGAGGTTACATTAGAATGAGTAAAGCAAAAAAAGCAAACGCTCCAATAGGAGCAAAAACGAGCTGGAAAAATGCTTTCAAGAGGGATTGGCAGTTGTATCTGATGCTTTTGTTCCCACTTGCAATGGTTATCATATTTAACTATGCATCTTATCCCGGGTTGAGAATGATCTTCATGGACTATAAACCGGCAAAGGGTTACACCGGAAGCGAATGGGTCGGCATGAAAACGATCATGAAGGTATTTAAGGATGCTGATTTCCACAGAGCTTTGAAAAGTTCCATCGTATTTAACTTATTGGATCTGTTAGTCGGATTCCCAATGCCTATTATTCTGGCATTGATGCTGAATGAACTCCGTTATCCCAGATTCAAGAAGGTCACACAGACGATCCTGTATCTGCCGCATTTCCTTTCATGGGTTATCGTAGGCAGTGTTGCTTATACAATGTTCAGACCTACTACTGGTCTTGTAAACATTGCTTTGATGAACTGGGGCGTTATCAGCGAAGGTATTCCTTTCTTGACAGAAAAATGGCACTGGGCAGTGACTTATCTGCTGATCGGTGTATGGCAGGGAATGGGATGGGGTACCATCATCTACCTGGCAGCGATTACGGGTATCAGTGGTGAGCTGTATGAAGCAGCAATGATCGACGGTGCAAACCGTTGGCAGAGAATGTGGAACATTACTTTACCGGGTATTAAGGGTACAGTAGTAACACTGTTGATTATGAATTTAGGACGTGTTATGGGCAGTAACTTTGAACGACTGGATCAGTTCGGCAATTCACAGGTTAAGGATTTCCAGTATCAGTTAGCAATCTATGTATATGAAAAAGGTCTTGCGGGAGGCAAGTTCAGTATGTCAACTTTCGTAAACCTGTTCCAGTCTGTAATTGGTCTTGTGTTAGTTCTTCTGTCAGATAAATTCGCTAAGAAGCTTGGCGAAGACGGATTGTTATAGGGGGTGTAGAGTCATGGCAAAGAAGAAAAACGTAGCAGTCGATGAGGGCATGAATACCGATGGCAACAGAGCCATAAACAAATTTCGGATCAGCGATGCTGTAATGATGATCATCCTTGTTATCTTGTGTGCAACCTGCGTACTACCATTTATACACTTGCTGGCTAAGTCTATATCAGGAAATGAATATGTCATTGCCAAGAAGATAGCCTTTTGGCCCAGAGGAATCAACTTTGATGCATATGCTTCTATCTTTAAAGATGGAGGCATGGTATACAGCATGATCTACAGTGTTATCGTAACTGCGATCTTTACCGCACTTGGTATGGCTGTATGTACCTGCGCAGCATATCCGCTTTCCAAGAAGAGATTAAAGGGAAGAACATTCTTTACATTTTTACTGATGTTCCCAATGTATTTCGGAGCTGGTCTGATTCCTTCTTACTTACTATATAAGGATTTACATATGTTGGATACCATGTGGGTATTGATCTTGCCTTTGATCTATTCACCATATAACATGCTGATCATGAAGACGAATTTACAGGCAAGCATCCCTGACAGTTTGGAAGAATCCGCATTCTTGGATGGCGCAACGAACTTTCAGATTCTCTGCAAAATCGTACTTCCGTTATCCAAGCCTATCATTGCAACGTTGTCTCTGTTCTATGCAGTAGGCCGTTGGAATTCATATGCAGATAACAAATACTATATTAAGTCAGAAAGCTTGAAAATGATCCAGTATAAGCTTTCACAGTTAGTATCCTCAGCAGCAGAAGCGCAGACAGCTACTCTGTCAGAGGCGGCTGCTGTAACAAGTACGCCTGAAGTACTGCAGGCAGCAGCGATCATGTTTGTTACAATTCCTATCATTTGTATTTATCCTTTCTTACAGAAATATTTTGTAAAGGGCGTTATGGTAGGTGCTGTAAAGGGTTAAGACCAAAATCAAAACAGTTAGTTTTCCCGATTTATCGGGTATTACATAAAACTATATATTTATTAAAGGAGGATTTCATTATGAAGAAGAATACTCTTCAGAAGACAATCGCACTTGCTTTAACAGGTGCTATGGCTATGGGAACATTAGCAGGCTGCGGAAGCAGTAATGACAGTGCAGCTACAAGCACAGACACAAAGACAGAGACTGCTTCTACAGAAGCAGCAGCTACAACAACTGAAGCTTCCACAGAAGCATCTGACGAAGTTGCAGGTATCGATGGATATGAAGCATTTGCTGATAATGTTACATTGAGAATTCCTGTATACGACAGAGGTGTTGAAGGCGTTCCTGATGTAAGCGATAACTACTGGACTAGCTGGGTACAGGAGAACTTCGGTGATAAGTATAACATCACAGTAGAATATGTACCTATCACACGTTCTGATGTATTAACATCCTATGCATTATTAGCAGCAGGCGATGAGCTTCCAACAATTCTTATGGAGTATGACTATCCGAAGTTAGCTCAGTGGGCTGGTGATGGATATCTGACAACTTATGATATTGATGAGTTCGCTAAGGTAGCTCCTACATACTATCAGAGAATGGTAGATCTGGATCAGATCAGCTATACACAGATGGATGGTGAGACATACTTCGCATTAGCTGAAAGACCTTACTACAATACAAACTATACATGGGTAACTTTCTATCGTCAGGATTGGTTAGATCAGATCGGATATTCCGAATATCCTGACACATGGGCAGAAGAGAAAGAGATGCTTCAGAAGTTAGTTGACGAAGGTATCTGCGAACATCCTCTTGGAGGATCTATGGTAACAGGCGCTGGTGTTGACCAGAACTATGCTTACAGATCATATCCTCTTGATGAAGAGAACTGGGCTTGCTATGGTGACTATGCAATTCCTGCACTTGGTGATGACGCTAACAAGGCACTCTTAAAGAGAGTTAATGAGCAGTACAATGATGGATATATCAATCCTGAATATTACGTAACAGATTCAGAGACAGCTAAGGCTTCTTTCATCAATGGTGAAGCAGTATCATGGAGCGCATACATCTCCGCAAGCATGGATGTACTTGATTCTTTCTATGCACAGAATCCTGATGGTAAGTTAGCTGTTAGAGTTCAGGCTACAACAGAAGATACAGAAGGCGGCACAGTACCTGCATTCAGAGCAAACAATCCTTTTGGTATGATGATTGGTTTCTCATCTCAGGCAACAGAAGATGAAATCAAGGCAGCTTGGATGTACATGGAATGGATGACACAGGAAGACAACCTCTTCACAATGCAGTGGGGTATTGAAGGTGAGAACTACACAGTAGGTGATGACGGACTTCCGGTAGCAGTAGCTGATTATAGTGGTGATTATACACAGGGCTACAACAATTCCAAGGATTACTGGTGTGTAACTGTTGAAGCAAGAACTGCCGGTACTATCGAAGATGTTATCAAGGCAGCAGCTCCTACAGGATATCCTCAGGACTTCACACAGGATATCATTGACAACTACTACAAGCAGTTAGAAGTAGCTGAAAAAGGCTGGGCAGTATCTGATTGTAACTTCGCAGTTGTACTTGATTCTGTTAGTGAGTATCAGGCATCCTTACTTGAACTTTACACAGAGTACAGAGATCAGTTAACAATGTGCTCTCCTGATGAATTCGATGAATTATATGATAAATTAGCTCAGGAGTATGCTGATGCTGGATATCAGGCAATCGTTGATGAAAGAAAAGAAGCATACGAAGCTGGTCAGAGCACAAAGTTACCACAGTAATTTGACTTGACCTGATCTGATAAAACAATAAATACGGCCCCCGACACATGTTGGGGGCTGTTTTAGAAAAGTTGCAGGTATATTTTTTCAAAGGTTTTGCAGGGCTTTTATATCGTGAAATCTTTGGCAAAGTAAATCTACAAAATATATGATAAATAACACTTGAAACAGTGTAATGATAAGGTTGAGGAGGAATGTGTCATGTTAAAACTTGAGTATGACAAGCAGGAACTTGAACAGGCGATTGACAAAATTGTAACGAAGACAATGAACATGGATCTGACGTGGGACTGGCCATGCGGCGTTGCGTATTATGGAATTTCAGATGCATATGAAAAGACAGGAAAAAAAGAGTATCTGGATCTGTTAAAGGATCGTATAGATGAACTGATCGGTCTGGGATTGCCTAAGGTGTGGACTGTTAATGCATGTGCAATGGGACATTGTCTGATCACTTTGTATCAGGCAACAGGAGAAGAAAAATATCATGAGATTTTGATGAGCAAGATTGCGTATTTAAGAAATGATGCTTTGCGTTTTGGTGATCATGTGTTGCAGCATACTGTCTCTGCAAATAATGATTTCCCTGAGCAGTGCTGGTGCGACACTCTGTTTATGGCAGCATATCTTATGCTTCGTGTAGGTGTTATGGAAAAAGATGAAGAACTGATCGATGACGCACTGAATCAGTATTACTGGCATATTAAGTATTTACAGAATCCAAGCAGTGGATTATGGTATCACGGTTACGATAATATTGCAGGAGACCATATGTCTGGTATTTACTGGGGACGTGCCAATGCATGGGCTGCTTTTACTATGTCACAGGTAGGCGGTATTCTGCCACAGTGTTATCTGTATCCCAAGTATATTGATATTGCAGGCTCTCTCAATGAGCAGTTGGCAGCGCTTAAGGTATATCAGACAGAAAATGGTCTGTGGAGAACAGTGGTAGATGATCCGGAGTCTTATGAAGAAATCTCAGCATCAGCAGGTATTGCGGCGGCTATGCTGACAAGAGGTAATCCGCTTCACAGCAAGTATATTAATAAGTCGATCAAGGGACTTCTGGCAAATGTCAGTGAGGACGGTAAAGTAATGAACGTATCCGGCGGTACTGCCGTTATGAGAGATAAGGAAGGTTATCGTGGCATTCCCAAGGCTTACATTCAGGGATGGGGTCAGGGATTGGCATTGTCTTTCTTTGCTACATTGTTAGTATCTGATAATATCCAGAAAGACGGTGCTTTATAAAATGTATGTAAAGACTTATGTATTTGGAAACAAAATTCAAAAACTAAATACAGATAGTCGAAGCAAAGAGGTGGCAGTTACCGGAGAGCAGTTATATGATGCAAAGACAGGGTATGGATTTGTAACAGAAGTCAATTGTCACAGTGATGAAATGCTGCAATTGCCGGAGCTAAGTTCCGGCTTTGTTCCGGCATATGCTGACACGGTTGGCAATGTGACAAGGATCATTACAGATGATATAGGCTGCCATGTGGACACTAAATATGCTGCCGGTCGGCTTGGCATACAGGAGAAATGCCTGATTCCTCTGTGCTTTCGAGCAGATGTGGAACGGTGTGGCAATTATCAGATTACTCTGGAATATCAGGCGGCATCAGAAGTGATGATCTTTGCAGGCCCCAGGAGACTCATACACAGGTCTGAGGTAAAAGAGCAGAAGCAGTCGCTGACCTTTGTTCTGAACGTCTGTGACATCATACCCATGGGAAGAAACTGTATCTATGAGCGTAAAAGCATTGATATTACATTACTGGGGGAAGACGTGAACCTTTGCAGGATTAATGTGATGCAGGTAAATTGCCCGACCATATACATTGCAGGGGATTCAACAGTAAATGATCAATCTGCATTGTATCCATATCGACCGGAAAATTCTTTATGCGGTTGGGGACAGATGCTGCCGGCATATCTGAATGGTAAAACAGCTGTATCTAATCATGCACATTCGGGACAAACAGTTGAAACATTCAGAACAGAGGGACATTACGCCATTATTCAGGCGCATATCAGATTTGGCGATTATCTGCTGATCCAGTTTGCACATAATGACCAGAAATTGGCTAATTTAAGAGCAAAAGAAGGTTACACAGACGCGTTGTGCCGTTATATAGAAGAAACGATGTCTGTTGGAGCGTATCCGATTCTGATTACTCCGGTTTGTAGGAATACTTGGCGTGCCAGTGGAGTATATGCAGATTTCCTTGAAGAGTATGCCACGGCATGCAAAGAGACAGCCAAACGTTATCAGATTCCAGTGATCGATCTGCATGGAGCAAGTAAGGATTTCATTATTCAGAAAGGACCGCAGGAGGCGGCCAGATACTACTATCCGAAGGATTTTACGCATCTAAATGATTACGGGGCATATCTGCTTGCCGGAATGGCAGTCAGGGAATATTGCAGACAGATATCCGGCAATTATGCAGAAGCCTATAGTAGATTAGCAGGTCTCATGATGCTGCATAGAGAGTGGAAGCCGGGAGAGGTATCATTCTATTTAGATAATATGACATCAGGAACTGTCTGGTATGAACAGGATAAGGAGGCAGTGGGACAGATCCGAAGTGTGGAAGAATTAGAAAGTATGATCAAAATATAACATGAGGAGGCAGCTATGAGTAAGAGAAAAGGCGGTTTTACCCTGCCGGGAGAAGCAGGGTATGAGAAGCTCACGTTAGAGCTTGCAGATAAATGGGGAGCTGATGTGATCAGAGACAGTGATGGTACTGTATTATCAGATGAAATTACCAATGCAGGATATGGAATCTATTCTACAATCTGTATTATCAGAGACCATAATGCATGGGCTAAGGAAAATCAGGACAAATTACAGCAGACATTTCTGATGACATCCCCCAAGGTCGCATCAGACAGCACAATGACGATCACTCTTATGGAGGATTTCTTTGAGGAACAGTTCCGTGTGAATGATAGTGAATCTGCTTTTAAATACTGGCAGGTATATGACAGAACGACAGATACAATAGTGGAAAAAGATAAGTGGAGTTATGACCAGAGTACTGGAAATGTAGTGCTTCATGATATTACCCCATGGCATTCTTATACTGTAAGTTTTCTGGCTTATCGTATCTGGGAAGAAATCTCCATGTATAACCATACAACAAATAATTGGGATAAAGAGCATCTGATGCAGATCGACCCGGTATATCCGGAGACTCAGGCATATCTCAAGGACTGGATGGAGAACTGGTGTAAGGAACATCCGACTACGACGGTAGTACGTTTTACTTCCATGTTTTATAATTTTGTATGGATATGGGGCAGCAACGAACGTAACAGACAGCTTTATTCTGATTGGGCATCCTATGATTTTACGGTAAGTCCACGGGCACTGGATGAGTTTGCCAGAGTTTATGGTTATCAGCTTACAGCAGAAGATTTTATCAATCAGGGTAAATTACATGTGACTCATATGCCTGGCAATCAGAAGAAAACTGACTGGATCAATTTTATCAATCGTTTCGTTGTAGATTTTGGTAAAGAATTGATTGATATTGTACATAAATATGGAAAGAAAGCATATGTATTTTATGATGACAGCTGGGTAGGAGTGGAGCCATATAAACCTGAATTCAAAGAATTTGGATTTGATGGTCTGATCAAATGTGTATTCTCAGGTTATGAAGCCAGATTGTGCGCGGGAGTAGATGTGGGTGTACATGAACTGCGTCTGCATCCCTATCTTTTCCCGGTTGGACTGGGCGGGCTGCCTACATTTATGGAAGGCGGTAATCCTACACTTGATGCCAAGAAATACTGGAACAGCGTCAGACGGGCGCTGCTTCGTGCATCCATTGACAGGATCGGACTGGGTGGATATCTGCATCTGGTACAGGATTTCCCTGATTTTGTAGATTATATTGAGAAGATATCGGATGAATTCAGAACGATCACAGATCTGCACAAGGCAGGTAAGCCATATTGCTGTAAGACTAAGGTTGCAGTGCTGCATTACTGGGGCAGCATGCGTTCCTGGTCGTTATCAGGACATTTCCATGAAACATATATGCATGATCTGATCCATATTAATGAAGCATTAAGTGGACTTCCAATAGAGGTAAGTTTCATCAACTTTGAAGATATAAAGAAGGGTGCGCTTAAAGGCGTGGATGTAGTCATCAATGCAGGCGCAGCAGGCTCGGCATGGAGCGGTGGTAATGCATGGAAGGATGAGGAAGTCGTGGCAGCACTGACGAAGTGGGTATACGAAGGAGGAACTTTCGTCGGTGTGGACGAACCTTCTGCGGTAGAAGGCTATGACAGTTATTTCAGAATGGCACCGGTATTGGGTGTGGACGAGGATATCATTGACAGAGTATGCCATGGACAGTGGAGCTTTGAGGTAGATGAGAAGGCAGCAGCCGAAATCATGCCTCAGGGCAGCAGCATACCGGAGAAAGTGAAATGCCACCTGACAGATGGCAAGGCATGTGTGCTGGCTGCCAGAGACAATAACCCATTGATGACCAGAAACAGCTTTGGAAAAGGCTGTGGAGTATATTTGTCCTCCTTTAGCGTGAACAATGAAAATACAAAGATGTTGTTAAATCTGATATTACAGGCT
>CAYRAW010000095.1:0-10042 GCA_964422225.1 uncultured Roseburia sp. | reverse complement strand
TTAGTACTGTTTTTCTTGTTATTATCTTACATTATTAACAATTGTTCTATTTTTACCAAATATTGCACAATATTTTCCATGTTTTATATGTCAGCATTCACAATTTTAAAAATTATTAACATAATATTACATTTACACCTTGAATTTCTAAACAAAATTATGTATTATTGAGAAAGTCACTACACTAATTCCCCAAGTGACAACAAGTTTAAGGAGGCCCCCTATGAGAGATATAAGTTTTAACAATTTGAAAGAAAATTTTGATGACGTTTGCAGCACAGTAAACGGAAATAAGGAAGCAGTAACACTTACATTAAAGAGCAACCGCAAGGTATATATCATGCCTGAGGAAGATTATGATAATATCCAGCGTTTTATTATCCCTGCTCTATCCACCAAAGATCTCGCTTCTCATTAATATGCAAAAACGGCAGAATCCCCATTCTGCCGTTTTTATAATATATGTATCAATTCTACTTCATTAAAATCTGAATTTTGCACCCACTTCTGAAAGGCTTTCATTCTCCACTGTTTCATTACGATAACAGATTGCATAAACCAGAGATGATAAAATACAGGCTGTCAGTACATCCAGCATAGAATGCTGTTTGATCAGTACTGTTGAGCAGATAATGCTCAGTCCCAGGAATTCCATAGCTCCCTTGATCAATCTGTGTTTTTTCAAAAGCCTGGTTCTCCATACAGCAATCATAATCCCAATAGAATTATATACATGAATACTTGGAACTACATTCGTTGAAGTATCAATGGCATACAGCCTGCGTACCATATGTACAAATATATTGTCTCTTGGAAAAGTCTTTGGCCGTAAATTCAATCCATTTGGAAATACCGATGAAATAATAATAAATATGGTCATTCCCGCGATCAGAAAAGCAACAAGCTTAGCTCCCTCTTCCTTATCTCTGATGCACAGCCAGCAGACTGTGATCGCCACATAACCAAACCACAACAGATAAGGAATAATGAAATATTCACAAAATGGAATGTACGCATCGATTCCAAAATGAATAATGTGATATGCCACCTGTCTGTGTTCCAAATAATAAAAAGCCAGCAAATAAACAACTGCATAAAGTCCCATAATGCACAATGCCTTATATTGTTTACAGAACTCTTTTATCCAGGCTATCATACTTTTCATGCTGCTTCTCTCCTTCCTCTAAATCCAATATTATATTCTTTGTTTTCATTAAAGTCAATTTAGCTATTATTAAGATTTGATAAATTTTCTTATTTTTTCTTAAAAATTTTCCATAAACTGATAATTGATACTTTATATTTTTTATTGTAGAATAATGTTGGTTGTAGAGGTATCTATTCTGACTACCTGATACCGTCGCGTCTGTATATATTAGTATCTATGCAGATCGTGTTAAGAAAGGCACATAAAATATGAAATTTGATTTACATTGTCACACACAGGAAGGTTCTCTTGATGGTAAACTCCCTATTGCAGAATATATCCGTCTGTTGCAGGAAAAAGGTTATGACGGCATGCTGGTTACTGACCATAACTCTTATAACGGTTACCGCCGATACAGAGACCGCCTGAAAAATAAACTGAAAAATTTCGTAGTCTTAAAAGGCATCGAATATGACACCATAGATGCAGGGCATATTCTGATCATTATGCCGGAGCAGGTCAAACTCAAATTACTGGAATGTCGTGGTCTGCCTGTCAAGATCCTTCAGGATATTGTTCACAGACATGGCGGCATCCTGGGTCCTGCACATCCATGTGGAGAACGTCATCTGAGCTTTACCCAGACTAAAGCATATAAAAAACATCCTGAAATTATGGAAAAATTTGATTTCGTGGAAGGTTTTAATTCCTGTGAATCCGATGAATCCAATGCCAGGGCAATGGAGCTTGCCAGACAGTATGAACTGCCTACTTTCGGCGGCAGTGATTCACACCATGCTGACTGCGTAGGAACTGCCTACACAGAAATTCCAGCAGAAATCGCTCATGAGTCTGACTTGATCGCATGTGTAAAGCGCAAGGAAGTACTGACCACCGGCGGTTACAAATACAGAGGTACCGTAAAACAGAAAATAGGAATTTTCAATCATGTATTAGTAGAGTCTTTCTGGTTCTATAATCATTTTGCAAGTCTTGCCAGACACCATCGCCGTAAGCTTGCATTACAGAATATATCACATTAAAAGTATACATTGCAAGGCGCACCATAAACAGGAAGGCATCAAACCGATGCCTTCCTGTTTTTATAACTCATGTTCTTTTTTTAACCTGCCTGTATGCATACTCATCAGGTTTTCTCTGTACTCATCATCGGTAATAACCCGCTCCAGCGTATCCATGTCCCCTTCTTCCAACAAAGTCTTTAACAATTCATTGTAACTTTTAATGATCTGTCTTTCCAAATGTTCCATTTCATTATATTCTTTTCCCATATGTTACCCTTCCTTTCTTATGGATCACAACGTTTACATGGTTCATAGCCATCAGCAATGATTTCGTTTCTTGATTTATCACTAAACTGCTTATTCTTCTCTGATATGTCCTGTACACTTGAACAATCTGTACGGTGAAATTTATGAGTATTGGTATTCAGGACATATCCCTGTTCTGTTTGTACTTCCTTTGAGGATGACTCCTGTGGTTCCCCTGCCTGCCAGGATTCACTTGACGATGCATTCCAGGTGATCGTTTCTCCATCCGAATATGCTATGATACTTCCCTGTTCATCGGTTCGGAATACTTTGATTCCCATACTGCGAAAACGGTTAAGCACTTCTGCATGTGGATGCCCATATGAATTCCCGGCTTCACAACTTATTACCGCATAGGATGGCGCTACAGCCTGCATAAACTGTTCTGACGATGATGTCCTGCTGCCATGGTGTCCTGCCTGATAAACATCTGCCTGTATTTCTACACCGGATGCCACAATATCAGCTTCCTCCGCCTCCTGTGCATCCCCTGTAAAAAGGAACCTGGTATTTCCATAAGTCAGCAGTAATGCAATAGAGGAGTTATTCGCATCTTCACCGGCCTGTACCGGTCCTACTATCGTAAATGCTGCCGCACCCAACGAATAGGTACTCCCCACCGCAGGTGTGACAGCCTGATATTCTCTGTATGCCAGTGCAGACTCTACATCTCTGCAAGAAGCTGTATCTTTGGCAAAACTGCTCATCATGACCTGACCACAATCAAACTTAGTGATGACAACATCTCCACCACCAATATGGTCTGCATCCGGATGTGTGAGAATCAGATAATCCAGACTGTTTACCTGTTGTTTCTGCAAATACAACTGCAGCCTCGTACCACTGTCTTCCGTTCCCGCATCTATAAGCATGGCATGATCTCCCAGCTTAATAAGTGTGGCATCCCCCTGTCCAACATCAATATAGTGAACCTCCAATATCTGACCGTCAGAAGCTTTTGTGGTATCTGCTTTGTCATTCTGGCTCATTCCACATACTGTCAGTGTGAGCAGCAGAATCCCTATCCATATATAACGAATCTTCTTCATTTTGCAGCCCCTCTGTCAAAAAAAGGATGACCGCAGTCATCCTTCCATCATTTCTCTATCCTGTCAAATCACCACTTTAGCCTGAAATTCTGTCTCGAATTCCTGTTTCATTGCTTCAAAATCCATCACTGACATACTAATGCAGGCAAGATTGGTCAAACCATACTTTTGGGGAGTCTCCATCATCTTCGTACAGCCACATTCTTCACAATACCCTGACTGAAAACTCAGACTTCCACAATTTGCACAATAATTCATGTACTTTTTGGCGATTTTTTTAATCTTCGTAAACCCCATATTCAATTCCCCCTTATACATTACAGAATCCCTTTAAAATCAACGTTTCCAACTCTATCGGACATCCCCTTGATCCGAATTTAACCATTTGGCGAACAAATGTTTAGAACTGGAATATTTACAAAAATATTTTATCATATATATTAGTAGGATTCTACTATTATCTTAAAATGTTTTCAAAAATACGCGAAAAGTGTTTATCCATGAATATACGCTCATTGTTGGACAAAGCATCGCATTCTTTGGCCACAATTGCAATTACTTTCATCTGTGTCTATTCCTGCATTTGCATTGCTGTTAATATTGCTTCTCCGGATACCTACCATGTAACCAATCTGAACAATAACTGGACAGAGTGGAATCCAGTTACTGCAAAACTACTGTGATACGATCAAAGAAGCAGACCATAAAATGTATATCAAAAAACGTCAATTGAAACAACAAAATAAATAATCAAAAAACTGTTTCAGAATATGACTACTCTGAAACAGTTTTCTTATTGTTCTAAAAAAGCGGAGATATTACGGAGGCATTTGATCAATACCTTAGTCTCTTCTTCATCCAGATCTTTGACCACAGCCTGGATCATATGCTTATGGAAATCCCTGTGATGGAAAAAGGCTCTTCTTCCTTTATCCTCTGTCAGTCTGACAAGCACTACCCGTTTATCAACACGGCTTCGCTCTCTGATAATATATCCTTTTTCTTCCAGACTGTTCATGTTAGTCGTTAATGTCCCTACGGTTACTGACAGCCTCTTTGCAATTACCGACATCTTCTGAGGTTCTTCAATGCCGATTGCTTCTATGATGTGCATATCATTATTGGTGATATCCTTAAATTCCTCCGTGATCACTGCCTTGGCTTCTATATCCATTACATTATTGAACAGACTTACCAGCAGTTCATTCAAGGTTCTGTTCGTGCTCTTCTTTTCCATGAATGTATCTCCTAATATGGATTTCTCATACTTACCAGACAATAACACAGGCTCCAAAAGTAAGCCCTGCTCCAAATCCTGACATGACGATCTTCATGCCTGCTTTGAGCTTTCCTTGCCTGTTCAGTTCATCTAATAGAACCGGTACTGTAGCCGAAGACATATTGCCTACTCTGTCTACATTAACTGCAAATCTGTCCATATCAACCTTAAGCCTTTTGGCGACCGCTTCTATAATTCTGATATTTGCCTGATGCAATACATACAGGTCAATATCATCGGTTGTCCATTCTGTCTGATCCAATGCTGTCTGTATACATGCCGGGACCTGCCTTGTTGCAAATCGGTACACTTCCTGTCCGTTCATTCGGATATAAGCATCCAGAGGTGTCTGTGCTGTTACATATGGATTAATGACCTGTCTGTCATGACAGCTAAGTACCATACCTTTCACACCATCCGAACCCTGTGCAAAACTGATCAGTCCGGCATTTTTTTCTTCACATGCCTCTACATAGGCTGCTCCTGCACCGTCCCCAAACAGGACACAGGTAGAACGGTCTGACCAGTCCACCATCTTGGACAGCACCTCAGCCCCTGCGATCAGGGCATTCCGGTAAATGCCACTGTGAATATATGCATATGCCGTATGCAGGGCAAATAAAAAGCCTGAGCAGGCTGCATTCAGGTCAAATGCAACTGCCCTGGAAGCCCCAAGTTCTTTTTGTACCTGGCAGGCGCAATTAGGAAGCAGATATTCTGCCGAACAGGTTGCAACTATGATGAGGTCAACCTCTTTCGAGTCCTTTCCTGCCATTTCCAGTGCACGATCACAGGCTTTTGCTGCCAGATCCGCCACGTTTTCTCCCTCGGATATCCTTCTTTCCCCGATTCCGGTTCTTTCCCGGATCCATTCGTCGGAGGTTTCTACAAGCTGCGCCAGATCGTCATTTGTTACCCTTTTATCCGGCAGGGCACTTCCAGTCCCGATTATTTTCACTGTCCTCATGCAAATTCCTCCATAATATCAGCTACACGTTCTATATGGTCGCTTCGATAAGCATTGGTTCCACAGAAGATAAGTCCTTCATCCAGTCTGCCCTCTACTGCATTGATCAATGCCTCCGTAATACAATAAGGAACTGTTGCCGGATCACAGGTAGTAATACACTGCCTGCAGCCACGCATAAAACGCTCTCCCTGTTTCACCTTATCCAGAAAAACATTGTGGATGGCACGTCCCGGCATACCTACCGGACTCTTGACAATTACAATATCATCCTTATCTGCATCCAGATATGCCTGCTTATATGCCATGCTTGCATCACATTCCTCTGTCGTTACAAAGCGTGTTGCCATCTGCACACCATCTGCACCCAGTGCGGCATAATGCTCCCAGTCCTGTCTGGTATATACACCGCCTCCGACTACACAAGGTATCTCCATTTCTTTCGTCTGCGATAATATGGATTTTATTTCTTCATCATAAGTCGCCTGCGTATAGCTGTCAAGTTCTTCCCGGGTAAAGCCCAGATGCCCACCTGCCTGTGGACCTTCGATTACGACCATATCCGGTTTTGTATTATATTTTTTCTTCCAGTATTTTGTAATGACGTCTAATGCTTTTCTGGTAGATACGATAGGTACCAGTTTCGTTGCTCTCTTAATACCACTTGCTGCCAGCGCCTCTTCCGCTTTATGCACGATATCGGGCAGATTCATGGGTAATCCGGCACCAGATACGATGCAGTCCACTCCGGCTGCCACCGCTGTCTTTACATAGTCCTCGTAACGTCTTGTTACGACCATGATATTAACACCTATAATACCACCCTTTGCCAGCTTTCTCGCCTTTTCTACTTCTGTTTTGATCGCCTTGAGGTTACTTTCTATTGGATGCTTTGCAAAATCCTTATCCCGAAAACCTATTTGAGCCGTAGAAATCATACCTATTCCGCCTGCTGCCGCAACTGCACCTGCCAGACCTGACAGACTGACTCCCACACCCATACCTCCCTGAACCACAGGAATCCTGGCACACAACTCACCGATCTGTAATTTCTTACTTTTCATATCTTTTCCTGTATTCCGCTATATTGCTTAGAAATCGCGAAATCTCTGATACCTTTCTTCTGCTATCTGCTCACCGCTCTTGCCGTCATATTTCTTAAGAAATTCCTTGATGTGTTCCTTCATATAACCAGCGATGGCTTCCGTAGTCTTACGGTCTGCCCCGCCAAATTCAGGAATGATCTCTTCGATCACGCCCAGACGCTTCAGATCCTGTGCTGTAATGTTCATAACCTCACTGGCTTCCTTGGCACGGTTTGCATCCTTCCAGAGGATCGAAGCAAAGCCTTCCGGTGAAAGGATGGAATATGTTGCATTTTCCATCATCCATACTTCATTCCCTACTGCTGTTGCCAACGCGCCGCCACTTCCGCCTTCACCGATCATCAGACACAGAACCGGAACCTTCAGTGATGACATCTCCATCAGATTACGGGCAATCGCTTCTCCCTGACCACGTTCTTCTGCCTCGATACCGCAGAATGCACCTGATGTATTGACAAAACTGATAATTGGTCTGTTGAATTTCTCTGCCTGCTTCATCAAACGAAGTGCCTTACGATATCCTTCCGGCATTGGCATACCAAAATTGCGTTCCTGACACTCTTTGAAATCTTTTCCCTTTTCATCTGCAATGATCGTAACCGGCTGTCCATCAATAAAGGCAAGCCCGCCTATCATCGCCTTATCATCACGGAATGCTCTGTCTCCATGGGATTCTACGAAAAAGTCAAAGATATGAGAAATATAATCACTTGCTGAAGGACGTTCTACCTGTCTGACCGCCTTTACTTTTTCCCATGCAGAACGAGGTGCTGAAAACCAGCTCTGCTCTCTGAGCGTCTCACTTAGTTCAAAATGAAATTCCTCGTTTGGTTTATAATCTGCATAAGTCTTTTTACCATTACACTGATGTGTTTTGATCAGGAAATAAATCGTCTTTTTGAGATTCTCACGTTTTACGATCCCATCGATAATGCCATGCTCCACCAGGAATTCTGATGTCTGGAACCCTTCCGGCAGATCCTGTCCAATGGTCTGTTTAATAACGCGGGGACCTGCAAATCCGACTAATGCACCCGGTTCTGCCATAATGACATCACCCAGCATGGCAAAGCTTGCTGTCACACCGCCCGTTGTCGGATCTGTCAGAACAGAACAATACAGCAATCCTGCTTCCCCATGTTTTCTGATAGCCGCTGCTGTTTTCTCCATCTGCATCAGGGAAATAATACCCTCCTGCATTCTGGCACCACCGGAACAGCAAAAAAGGAATACGGGAAGTTTCAGTGCTGTCGCTCTCTCAATGGCACGTGTGATCTTCTCGCCCACTACATGGCCCATACTCGCCATCATGAAACGGGAATCACAAATACCCAACACGATATCTTCACCGAATACCTTACATCTGCCGACGGTTACAGCCTCATTAAGTCCTGTTTTTTCTCTGGCCGATGCCAGTTTATCCTCATAGCCTTCATAATTCAGTGGATTACTTACAGCCATATCCTCAAACCATGGTTCGAAAGTCTTTGGATCCGCTACCATACGGATTCTGTTATTTGTTTTTACTCTGAAATAGCCTCCACATTCATAGCATATATATTTTTTCTTTACGACCTTGTCACGATTCACCATTCTGCCGCATTTAGGACACTTGACCAGACTTTTATCAGGTTCCTGCTGTACCTGTGGCTGCGACTCATTACTTTTGTTTTCTTTGAGTTTAGCCTCCAGCTTATTGTACAGATTTACAGGAAAAATCCTTCCTGTTTTTGTAATCAGCTTACCTTCCATGACGAACCTCCTAGTCTCCTATCGCAAAAGTCAACTCTGCTTTGGCTGCAACCTTTCCATCTACAGTCGCTGTTGCTTCACCAACACCGATAGGTCCTTTTACCTTTATAATTTTGGTTTCCAGCATTAATACATCCCCCGGATGAACCTTCTGCTTAAACCTGCACTTATCAATACCCACAAAATAGGCTGTCTTGCCTTTCCACTCGGGAAGTCCCAGAATAGCCACAGCTCCTACCTGCGCCAGTGCCTCAATAATGAGCACGCCCGGCATAACCGGGTTTCCCGGAAAATGTCCTGCAAAATACGGCTCATTAAAACTTACACACTTCTTGCCCAGAGCCCTTACGCCCTGCTCAAGTTCTTCTATTGTATCGATCAGCATAAAAGGATGTCTATGCGGAATAATTTCCATAATTTCCTTCGCTGTATAAACTGACATGTGTGTCACCTTACCCTTCTGCGTATTTCTTTACCAGAATACTTGCATTATGTCCGCCAAATCCCAATGAATTGCTCAAAGCATAGGTGAACTCTTCCTTATAACTTTCCTTACAATAATTTAAGTCAAGCTCTTCTTCTGATTCCTGAAGTCCTACTGTCTGATGGAGATAGCCTTCCTCAAGTTCTTTCACACAGGTGATAAATTCTATGGCTCCTGCTGCACCTAACAAATGACCAACCATGGACTTTGTGGAGTTGATCTTAATATCCTTGGCATGTTCACCAAATGCCAGTTTAATGGCTCTTGTCTCAAACAGATCATTATGATGTGTACTGGTTCCATGTGCATTGATATAAGTGATCTCTTCCGTCCGGATGCCTGCATCTGCTACAGCATTGGTCATTGCCCTGGCTGCACCTGCACCATCCTCTGCCGGGGAAGTGATATGGAAAGCATCAGAAGAACAGCCATATCCAACTACTTCTGCATAAATTTTGGCTCCACGCTTCTTTGCATGCTCCAGTTCCTCAAGAACTACGATCGCAGAACCTTCACCCATGACAAATCCACTTCTGTCCTTATCAAAAGGAATGGAGCATCTGGCAGGGTCTTCACTGGAGGAAAGTGCTGTCAATGCAGAGAATCCGGCAATTCCAATTGGTGTAATGGAACTTTCTGTACCACCTGCTACCATAACATCTGCATCACCATACTGAATGGTACGGAATGCTTCTCCTATTGAATTGGTCCCTGTCGCACAGGCTGTTACCACATTGATACTCTTACCCTTGAGATTGTAGGCAATGCTCACATTTCCTGCTGCCATATTGGAGATCATAAGAGGCACAAGTAATGGCGCTACCCTGGAAGGTCCTTTCTCCAATAATCTGCTATGCTCTCTCTCCATAGCCTGCAGACTGCCAATGCCGCTTCCTACTGCACAGCCGACCCTGTAAGGATCTTCTT
>CAYRAW010000094.1:0-10262 GCA_964422225.1 uncultured Roseburia sp. | reverse complement strand
CGGGTCCAGGAAATGCACGTCACAGGTAGCAACCACCGGTTTATTGAACTGCTCTCCTAACTTGATAACACGTTTATTCAGCTCGATCAGATCTTCATCCGATTTAATATCGGGATGTTTCTCAGATTCTATCATGAAACGGTTATTTCCAAGCGGCTGTATCTCAAGATAATCATAGAATCTTACGATTCTTGCCAGTTGCTCGTCACTTTGTCCATCCAGCAAAGCTCTGAATAGTTCGCCTGCTTCACAGGCACTTCCGATAATAAGTCCCTCACGATACTTTTGGATCAGACTCTTGGGGATCAATGGTCTTTTGTGAAAATATGTTAAATGCGATTCTGATACCAGTCGGTACAGATTAATACGACCGGTCTGGTTCTTTGCCAGAATAATAATGTGGAAAGAATGTAACTTTCTGATGGCTTCTACACTCGATTTACCAAGTTCATTTAATGAAGCCAGATCCATGATTCCATCTTTCTTCAGCATGTCAATGAACTTCACAAAGATTTCTGCCGTACACTCTGCGTCATCTACTGCTCTATGATGGTTTTCCAGTGAAATTCCCAGTGTCTTGGCAACTGCATCCAGTGTATATTTAGACTGTCCCGTCAACAGAGCCCTGGCAATTCCCACGGTGTCCACATAGGTAAAGTCCACAGGAATTCCCTGTCTTTTGGCATTTTCCTTAATAAAGCTCACATCAAAATTCGCATTATGTGCTACCAGAATAGCATCTCCCACAAATTCCAGAAACTGCGGCAATACCACTTCTATCGTATCAGCGTCCATGACCATGCTGTCATTGATACTGGTCAACTTCTCAATATGAAAGGGGATCGGTACCTGCGGATTAACAAACGTGGAAAAACGTTCTGTAATCTCACCATGTTCCACCTTCACGGCACCAATCTCTATAATACGGTTCGTAACAGGAGAAAATCCTGTAGTCTCAATATCAAATACTACATATTTTTCATCCAGAGACTGCCCTTTACCATCTGTTACGATTTCCTTAAGGTCATCTACAAGATATCCCTCTACGCCATATATGATTTTAAACGTATCATCCTTATCCAATGCATGATTTGCATCAGGGAAAGACTGTACACAGCCATGATCCGTTATGGCAATTGCCTTGTGTCCCCATTTTTTTGCACGTTTGATGATATCTTTTACATCAGATACCCCATCCATATCACTCATCTTGGTATGACAATGTAATTCTACTCTCTTCTTTACACTGTTATCCATACGTGAAGTGGTGAAATCCGGGATTTTTTTCAGACCTATTACCGTTGCAATTGTTAATTCCCTGTCAAATGTATCATTTACCGTTACACCTTTGACTTTCATAAAAGAACCGACTTTGAGTTCTGCCAAAAGTTCAGGCAACTGCTCATTATGCACGAACATCTTAACTTTGATCGTATCTGTAAAATCCGTAATTTCAAAACTTACTATCGTCTTCTCATTACGAATTTCCCTTTGCTCCAGAGTACGCACCTTACCCCGGATGACTACTTCTCCCATTTCGCCCCAGATTTCGTCAATTGTAATGACTTCATCATCAAAATCACGTCCGAAAATAACATCCGGATTGTCTGATTTCTTCTGGAATCGACGTTGGAAGCCATCGCTCTTCTTCGCAAATCCACCCTTTTCAAACTTCTTCTCCTGTTTTCCAAAAGATGCAGTTTTTTCAGGTGCTTTTGGCTTCTCAGCCTTTGCAGGCGCTCTGTCCTCTCCTGAAGACTGCGCCGGTGCCTCCCCGGCTATACCATCTGCTGATATGGATACTTTATCTGTGATTCCTGCTACCATCTGCCTGATCTTAAGTTCATCTTCTTCACGATACTTACTCTCAGCCGCTTCTCTGTAATCTACATGAAACTTGACACGAAACCCACAGCGTTCATTCAATACCTTATCCAGAATACGGATCAGTTCATCTTCTTTGGACTTGGCTATCACACTGTCCTCCAGAGTAAGTTTTACTGTCTGTTCATCCGGGAACTCCATATCTGCCTGACGAAACATTGTATACAGCATGTGTTCTGAGTCCTTTAACTCCATCAGAACACTTTCTTTATATGTATCCATCAGTTTTTCAGGATTGTACTGACTGGATAATATAAATTTCTCATATATTTTAATAATAATATTATCCTTGGGAAAGAACTGCTTCTTAATTTCCTGCTCGACTCCATACACCTCTTCTTTTTCGATCAGACGCTCACTTCTGATATAAATGCGAAGAATATCTTTTCTTCTGGTCGCAGTAATTCTTTCAACTACGACCTGTTCGAACAGATCTTTACGTGCTCCAGTCAGTTTTAAATTAGGAAATGCCTCAAAAAAATTCTTTTCCATATATAGATTTTCACCTTACCCAATTATCCAGTTCGTCCTTTAAGGTAGCCAGAAGTTCATTTTCCGGTACCTTGCGTACGATTTCGCCCTTTTTTATCAATAGTCCTTCACCAATGCCACCGGCAATACCGATATCTGCCTCTTTCGCTTCTCCGGGTCCATTTACTGCACAGCCCATAACTGCAACTTTGATGTCAAGGTCATAGTTCTGTACCATATTTTCCACCTGATTAGCCAGACCGATCAGATCAATGTTGGTTCTGCCACAGGTTGGACATGATACGACTTCTATTCCACCCCTGCGCAATCCCAGAGTCCTCAGAATAAGCTTTGCAGATTTAATTTCTTCCACAGGATCACCTGTAAGTGATACTCGTATTGTATCTCCAATTCCCTCATGCAGGATGATACCAAGACCGATAGAGGATTTAATATTACCACTCGTTACAGTTCCTGATTCTGTAATCCCTACATGTAACGGATATGGAGTTTTGCCAGCCAGAAGTTCATGCGCCTTCACGCTCATAAGTACATCTGATGATTTAATACTGATCACCAGATTATCATAGTCCATATCTTCTATCATTCTAACCTTATCCAATGCACTCTCCACGATGCCTTCTGCGGTCACTCCATGATACTTCTCTACCAGTTCTTTCTCCAGCGAACCACTGTTGACACCTACTCTGATCGGAATATTACGTTCTTTGGCAACACGCACTACTTCTGCGACACGTTCTCTGCTTCCAATATTTCCCGGATTGATACGTATTTTATCCGCACCATTCTCCATGGCAGCAATTGCCATTCTATAGTCAAAATGAATATCTGCCACCAGAGGAATCGATATTTCTTTCTTGATCTCAGCAATGGCTTTCGCTGCATTGATATTGGGAACTGTACAACGGATAATATCACAGCCCGCTTCCTGTAATCTCAGTATCTGATTCACGGTAGCCGCTACGTCTTCCGTCTTTGTATTAGTCATGGACTGGATCATGATCGGGTTACCACCACCGATCACCTTATTCCCGATTTTTATTACTTTGGTTTGATCTCGATATAACATAGTAATTATCGTACCTTTCTTGTAACCTGCTTTTCTTAACGACAGGTCAGTATTTTGAGTTACCTTATCTCATTAATCTTGCAATATCATGGTACATTACAAATACCATAAATATCATCAGAACAACGAATCCGACAAAGTGGACGATTCCTTCTTTTTCAGGAGGGATCGGTTTACCACGTACAACCTCTATCAAAAGAAACAGCAGTCTACCGCCGTCCAATGCCGGAATCGGAAGCAGATTCATTACCCCCAGATTGACACTTAAAAGAATTGCAAAATTGATCATCGTAAGTACCATTGTTGGAATTCCATATGGTTTGGTTGCTTCTATGGTTTCATCTATTGTTGCTGCAATTCCTACCGGGCCTGACAGATCATCTGCTGACAACTTGCCCTGAATCAGCATGAGCAGACTCTTAATTGTTGCCTTGAACCAATATCGAACCTCATAATAACTGTATTGAACCAGTGTAAATCCATTCGCGTCTACATGCTCTCCTATCGTAAATCCCATATAGTAACGATTATCTTCTTCACTATACTGAGGAGTAAGATCTGTTTCATACGTCTTACCATCACGCTTATACTGCAAATGCATGGTATCTCCCTGATTTAAGGATGATATCAGTGTTACCTCTCCCTGTAGATAGATCTTCTCTCCATCTATTCTGGTAATCACATCTCCTACTTCCAGTCCTGCCTCTGCTGCCGGATAGCCCTCCATAAGAGAATTTACTGTTGGCTTACTCGAACCGGAGAAGCCAACTACGATCAGTGCAAGCAGGAAAGCCAGTATCATGTTAAAAAAAGGTCCTGCAAATACGGTGGCAATTCTTGCCCAGACGTTTGCCTCATTGAAAGCGCCTTCCTGTTTTACAGGCTCTGCGCCGTCTTCCTTAGACTGTTCTGAATATACGCCGTCTTCACCTTCAAACATGCAGGCTCCACCCAAAGGGAGCAGACGAAGTACATATCTGGTTTCTCCTTTTGTGAATTTACAGATTGCAGGTCCCATTCCAACTGCAAACTCCACTACCTTGATGCCGTTCAGCTTCGCGATCAGAAAATGTCCCAACTCATGGGCAATGACAACGACGCCAAATACAAGTACAAATACAATCAAAGTCAACAGCATCATTTACCTCCTTATATTACCTATCGACTTACTATCATCTTATGAGTTGCCTGACAAATAATGAGTCAGATTATATCTCTATGCAAATCTGCGTGCAATTCTGTCATAGCTCTCTGCTTCTGCTGCAAGAATTTCTTCCACATTCGGATTATCTATAACTTTGTGTTCATCCATGCACATCTCGATCAGTTCAGGAATTTCCAGGAATTTAATCTTTCTGTTCAGGAAAAGGCTTACCGCTTTCTCATTGGCAGCATTAAATACAGTAGGCAGACTTCCGCCCGTTCCGGCTGCACGAAGTGCAAGCTTCAATCCTGTAAAAGTCTCCATGTCAGGTCTTTCAAAAGTTATACTGCCCAATTCATAGAAATCAACTCTTTTTCCCTTCATGGGGCGTCTGTCAGGATAAAACAGCGCATACTGAATCGGAAGCTTCATATCAGGCGTGCCTAACTGTGCAATGATTCCGCCATCCACATACTCCACCATAGAATGAATAATGCTCTGTGGATGTACAACTACCTGAATCTGATCCAGCTCTACGTCAAACAGCCACTTTGCCTCCATAACTTCCAGTCCCTTATTTACAAGCGTAGCAGAATCGATCGTGATCTTATGACCCATTGACCAGTTAGGATGTTTGAGCGCATCTTCTACCCGGATATCTGCCAGTTGTTCTCTGGTTCTTCCCCTGAAAGGACCACCGGATGCTGTAATGAGCAGTTTACTTACCTGTTCTTTCTTTTCACCCTGCATGGACTGGAAAATAGCACTGTGCTCACTGTCCACAGGCAGAATAGATACTCCCATCTGCGCAGCCAGAGGCATAATGATATGACCTGCTGTCACCAGTGTCTCCTTATTGGCAAGTGCAATATCCTTACCTTTTTTGATGGCTGCTATCGTAGGTCTGATACCGATCATTCCGACAATTGCTGTTACAAGCACATCTGATTCTTCCATTTCAGCAATCTGGATCAGCCCCTCCATACCCGGTACGATCGTGACCTGTATATCATTTAATCTGTCTGCCAGATCCCTGCATGCTTCTTCGCTCTGTAGAGAAACCAGCTTAGGTCTGAATTCTCTGACCTGTTTCTCCATAAGTTCCACGTTGCTGCCTGCAGCCAGTGCCACAACTTCCAGATCAGAGCGATTATCTCTTACTATTTCAAGGGTCTGAGTTCCAATAGAACCCGTTGAACCCAATATTGCTATTTTTTTCACAAAATCTCCTTCTTTCTCTTACAGGAATAAAATAACCAGAAAATAGATCATCGGCGCCGTAAAAATAACACTGTCAAAACGATCCATGATGCCGCCATGTCCCGGAATTAATTTACCATAATCCTTAATATCATGGTTACGCTTAATTGCTGAAGCAGCCAGATCTCCGATCTGGGATATTACAGAACCAATTCCGCCAATTATAAAAAGCATCATGCCGTACTGATGTCCACCTAATGTCTTATCTAACAGGAAAAAGCCAAAAACAGCTCCCACAATTGCAGAACCAAGAATTCCGCCTATGGAACCCTCTATTGACTTTTTGGGGCTTAATACGGGTGCAAGCTTATGCTTGCCGATCAAAACGCCCACCAGATATGCGCAGGTATCTGAAATCCATGAACTGATAAATATCATCCACACCAGATAAATGCCATATGGCAACTGTCTGGTCAGAAATATGAAGGAAAGCATCACCGGTGCGTAGATCAGGCAAAAATAGGTTGTCATGACCTGATTGGCTGTGAATTTGGGAAATGTCAATACATAGACTGCCATTAATACCATAAGTAACAGAATGACCGTAATCATAAAATAAGTTGGAGTCTGTGCAAAATAAATCAGCAGATAATACGCTGCAATTGCCAGAAATCCTGTAATTTCCAATGCATTCAGTTTTTCTCCCGTATGAATGCCACATGCTTTGGTCAGCTCTAAGAATGCAATATTGGATATTATATAGAGAGTCAATGCCAGAATCGGTCCTCCCGGCAGAATAGTCGCTAATGCAATGATGACCAGAACAATACCGCTGATCGTTCTTTCTTTACTGATTTTGCCAGCCATATCCTTTTTATTCCTCCTTTACCAGTCCGTATCTTCTGTCCCTGTTCTGATATGCCTCTATCGCCTTTTCAAGCTCTTTCTTATCAAAATCAGGCCATGGAACCGGTGTAAAATAGAATTCTGCATATGCTAACTGCCATAACAGATAATTGGAAATTCTCTGTTCGCCTGAAGTCCGGATCATCAGATCAGGATCAGGTATTCCGACAGTATCCAAATGTTCCGATATTGTCTGTTCCGTGATCTGTTCAGGCGCCAGTTCTCCTGCTGCTACCTGCTGTGCCAGACTCTTTACAGCTCTGGTGATCTCATCACGGCTTCCGTAATTCAAAGCGATCTGGAAGTGTAAACCTGTATAATCCTTTGTAGCTTCCTCTAATTTTGCAATTGAATCTTTGATATCATCTGCCAGTCGTGTTTTATCTCCAATGACTCTGACACTCATATTGTTTTTGGCAGCCGTCTTAAGACAGGTCTTCATATAATTACGAAGGAGCTGCATCAGGGCATCTACCTCATCCTGCGGTCTGTTCCAGTTCTCTGTTGAGAAGGCATACACTGTCAGGTATTTGATTCCCATATTATAAGCTGCTTCGCAGATCGTTTCTACGTTTTTTGCTCCCTGAACGTGTCCGGCTTTGCGTGGCAACCCCTTTGCTTTTGCCCATCTTCCATTTCCATCCAGAATTATTGCTACATGTGTAGGTATACTCATTTGAAGTTGCCTCCTTTGTTTTATGCCTATAAACGGTAAAAGGGGGCATTACATCCCTCATGCATGCCCCTCCTTATAATGTATTGTTAACTATACTGTCATGATTTCTTTTGACTTATCTTCTACAGCCTTGTCTACATCTTTGATGTACTTATCTGTGATCTTCTGTACAGAATCTTCCAGATCCTTGATCTCATCTTCTGAAATTTCTGTCTTGGCAAGCTTCTTAAAAGCATCATTTGCATCACGTCTGATATTACGGATAGCGACCTTAGCCTCTTCACCTTTCTTCTTTACATCCTTAACAAGATCTTTTCTTCTTTCCTCTGTTAATTCAGGGAATACCAGGCGAATAACTGAACCATCATTATTAGGTGTAATTCCGATATCTGATGCCATAATTGCTTTCTCGATCTCACGGATCAGGCTCTTCTCCCAAGGGGCGATCTGGATCATTCTGGCCTCCGGAACAGTGATATTACCTACCTGCTGAATCGGTGTAGGTGTTCCATAATAGTCTACCTTTAATTTATCCAACACATGTGGATTGGCACGTCCTGCACGTATTGTCTGATAATCTGCCAAAAGGAAATCAAAAGCCTTCTGCATTTTTTCTTCATATGTTTTTACTCTTGCGTCCATGTTCTGGTTGCCCTCCTACTATAATATCCTGTTTTATTATACGGTAACTTTCGTTCCGTTGAATTTACCTTTTAATGTATTCACAATACTGTTATCCTCGTTAAGACCGAATACCCACATCGGCATCTTATTATCTCTCGCAAGGATAGATGCTGTCATATCCATGACCTGAAGATTATTTGCAATTACTTCGTCTATAGAAACTTCATCATATTTGGCAGCTGCCGGATTGACTCTTGGATCATCATTGTATACACCATCAATTGCCTTGGCTAACAAAATTACTTCTGCTTCTACTTCGATGGCACGAAGTACTACACCTGTATCTGTTGAAAAATAAGGATGACCTGTACCACCTGCAAAGAATACTACCTTGCCGGCTTCCAATGCCTTGATTGCTTTGTCCTTTGAGAAAAGTTCTGTAAAAGAAGAGCAGGCAAACGGTGTGAATACCTCTGTTTCCATTCCTACGAAACGGAAGATCTCTGATACATAAATACAGTTCATGACAGTTGCCAGCATACCGATCTGGTCAGCCTTTGTTCTGTCGATCGTCTCACTGGTTCTTCCTCTCCAGAAGTTACCACCACCTATTACGATACCTACCTGAATACCGCTGTCTACGATTTCCTTTACCTGTTTTGCTACTGCTGTAACTGTTGCTTCATCAAATCCGGTCTTTTTCTCACCGGCAAGCGCTTCACCGCTTAATTTCAACAAAATTCTCTGCATTTTCTTATTCCTCTTATTCTTACTTTCTGTTTTTCTTCACATCACTGAAGAAAGAGGTCGGGCTTACCTCAGCATAGCACTGAGAGCACATACCTTCAATGACCGCACCATTATTGATCTGTACGGACTTGGATTTTATATTTCCCATAACGATAGCTGATGTATCCAGAACAACAGGACCGTGTACATCAATATCACCTTTTACTGCGCCTGCAATTACTGCACTGGCAGCAAAGATATTGCCGATCACAACTGAACTCTGGCCAATCTTTACGCTTCCCTTGCTCTTGACCTCACCATTGATCTGTGCGGATTCTGCATAAATCTCGGCTGCAGATGAGTTACCGTTAATGCTTCCTGTCACATTGAGCTTACCAATGATTTCGATATTACCATTGATATTACCGATCAGATCCATATTACCACTGCTGATCACATCACCTGTAATGGTCATTCCTGCTGTGATCACTGCTGTGTCAGAAGATGTTTCTGCTGATGTGGATGCAAAGAAGCTCATATCTCTTGTATTTCTAAAATCAGGTTCTGTCTTTCTCTCCATGGAAGATACCTGATCAGAAAGATTCTGTTCTACTTCATTCAGAAGCTCCTCAACTTCGTCATTAGCCTGTTCTGCCTGCTGTGGCTCGACCCGGATCTCCTCCTTGGGCTGTTTTACTGCTTCTTCTTTGGGCTCCTGAGTTTCGCTGTCCAAAGCTGTTGCTTCATTTTCAAGCATAGCCTCAAGATCAGCGAAATCCTCTCCATCTGTCTGTCCAAAGAGATCCTCTGATGAAGTTACCTCTGCCTTGGATGCGAGATCTCCTGTTTCTACTTCTCCTTCCTCAGGTACCATTTCATTTACTGCCTGAGATAAATCCTGTTTCAAATCCTGAAAAAAACCCATTTCACTATCCTCCAATTTTGTTATCAGGGCATCCTTTTACCCTTATTCTGCCTGAACATGCTGAATCGGTACTGTATCCTCCGTGATAGGCAACAATACAGTATTCTCTGATTCCAATATTTTCTCAATAATAATCGGAAGAGCCTCCACTGTTGTATTCTTGCCGGATGCATCATGCATCAGTACAATTGATGTATTGTGCCGGTCAACACGATTCAATACATTATCGGCTATCTGCTGTGCACTGATATATCCGCTGGCAGCATCGCCACTGGACACATTCCAATCGTAATAAGTAATCCCTTCCTGTCCAAGATATGCGAGAATATCCTGTATTCCATTCCTGCAGATCGTGTTACTGCTGCCACCCGGCAGCCGGACAATTCTGCTGTCAACACCTGTCAGTTCATACAAATATGTATGAAGCTTCTCCAGATCCTGACTGTATGCTTCTACAGACTGATAAATATCTCTGTATACATGGCTGTAGGAATGCATGCCAAGTGTGTGTCCATCCTGCACGATACGGCGGTACTGGTCATTATAACCTTCTTTACCCACTACAAAGAATGTAGCTTTTACACCATATTCATCCAAGATATCCAGAATTCTG
>CAYRAW010000093.1:0-10340 GCA_964422225.1 uncultured Roseburia sp. | reverse complement strand
GAGGGCTTATCCGGAAAGGCACAGGAAAGAGATACAAAAGGGTGTAGATAGTTTTCAGTATTCGGTTTTGAGGGAACACAAATATTAATATGGCTCCGTGGTCAAGCGGTTAAGACATCGCCCTTTCACGGCGGTAACACGGGTTCGATTCCCGTCGGAGTCACTGAATGGGATCTTAGCTCAGCTGGGAGAGCATCTGCCTTACAAGCAGAGGGTCACAGGTTCGAGCCCTGTAGGTCCCATTTTTATTTAGACAGTGATGTTGTGTCATTGTCTTTTTTGTTTTATCCAATTTGCAAATGTGAAGGATTGTGCTATACTTATTATATATTTGAGCTTTAATTTATAAGTAGGGTGCAATAAGAAAATATCTATATAAGTGGAGATTACTATGGTGAAACAGAGTTTTGATAGTAAGGATTCAGAAACTAAAGTGATTACTTTAGATGATATTATTGGTAAGACAGAAAAAAAACAGGAAAGTGTTATTACTAAAATTCCTGAAGAAACAAAGAGTATATTGCCACTTGGAATGCGTGAAATCAAATTAGAGGATATAGATAAGAAAAAAGTGAATTATATTGAAAATCCGCTTCCTGTACCGAAGCGAAGAGAACATAAAGAAATGGGATATTTAATTGATGAACTGCCTCCTGATAAGGACGATTTTGATATCAAGGATATGAATGGAATGGATTTTTTTGATATAGAATAATTCATAAATATTTGAAGAACACTAAAAGAAACCAATGTGGTTTCTTTTTTTGTTTTGAAATTTATGGAGGATATGATAATGGAACGGGATGAAAATGAAAAAGATAGCAAATTAGATAATAAAAAGTATAAAGATGAAAAAATTGAAAAAGAAAGCCAGGTTACCTTAGAAGAAAATTCAGAGAATCATAGAATTCATTTAATTACTATAATAGGAGAAATTGAAGGACATGAGAATGCAGGTAACCAGACTAAGGTAACCAAATATGAATTACTTTTACCACAATTAGCATCTATTGAAGACAGTAGAGATATTGACGGAGTGTTATTGCTTTTAAATACTATGGGAGGAGATGTGGAGGCAGGATTGGCGATAGCTGAAATGATAGCTTCTTTGAGCAAACCGACAGTATCTTTGGTGTTGGGGGGAAGCCATAGTATTGGTGTTCCTATAGCAGTCAGTACGGATTATTCCTTTATAGTTCCAACAGGAACCATGGTAATACATCCTGTCAGGATGAGCGGAATGGTGATAGGCGCACCACAGACTTTTAATTATTTCAGGGATGTGCAGAATCGGATCATATGTTTTGTATGTGAACATTGCAGAATAAAGAAGGAAAGACTGGAAGAACTGATGATGGAAACAGAAGTACTTACGAAAGATATCGGTTCTGTACTTGAAGGAAGTGAAACTGTTCGAGAAGGAATTATTGATGAAATTGGGGGAATATCACAGGCAGTTTCAAAGCTTCATGAATTGATCAGACAAAGGAAATAATATTAGATTTACCATGACAAGAGCTGGGATAAATGATATACTATATTTTATGTAATGTGAAATATAGAGCAACAGGGGGAAGTATTATGGCATCTGCATCGGGAAGAAAGACTACGAAAGGCAGAACGAATACAAAATCAAACGGGAAAAAACGGACTGCAAGGAAAGATGTTGATATCGCAGTAAAAAATGAAGTTGTTTTAATCTGCATTTTTGCTGCAGCAATTTTTCTGTTTTTGTGTGTAACACATATCATTCATGGAACAGCTGCTGATGGAATTAGAAGTGCAATGTTTGGAGTATTTGGTCTGCTTGCATATATTGTTCCTATCATGGTCTTTTTGGGATTTGCATTTGGAATATCGAATAAAGGAAATACAATAGCGGTAATTAAACTGGTCAGCGCAGTTACTTTGATTTTTCTGCTGGGTATATTGTCATATATGTTTTTAAAACAAAATGATATGATACAGGAGGGGCAATTGATTTCTTCCTTATATCATTCATCAGCAGAACATCATGCTGGTGGTGGAGTATTGTTTGGCAGCATAGCATATGGACTGTATCGGCTGATTGGTTTTGGAGGTACCCTTTTTCTGGTAATTGTGTTAGGAATTATTTCTATTGTATTTATAACAGAAAGAAGTTTTCTATCCGGTATCAGAAAGGGAGGCTCTTATTTATGGGAATCTGCTAAAGAAGATGCGGCGCGAATGCGTGAATACCGGGAGAGTCTTGACGAATATGAAGAAGAATATGAGTATGATGAATATGAGGAAAGAGAACGTCAAAGAGCCTCCACAAGAAAAAAGCAGGCAGAACTGAAACAGGAAAAAAAGGAAGTACCTGAAAGAAGAATGGATAAGAAGGCAAGAGGGGTTATATCCAGTGAATCTGTAACTCTGCAAAAGGCGAAGCCCTCTCTTGGAACCAAGGCAGATATTCATGAAATCATATTAAATGATGTTGATAGTAATACTGTATCAGAAGAGATCCATGTATCACCATATGGCGAGAACTATGAGCAGGAATCACCGGATAAGGTGCCATTTCCGCAGGATTTGCAAATGGAACCTGAACCTTCCATACAGGAAGTTAATTCTGTATTTGAAAGTGTACAGGAATCGGACATATGGAGTAAATCAGACATTCCGGATGAAAGTGTACTGGAAACGATGCCTGAACCTGTGACGGAGCAGACTCCCAGAAATCGAAACACCACAAAGAAAGCACAGACTGAGGATAAAGTTGAAATAGCAAAGGAAGAAGAAAAAATTGTACAACAGATTCAAAACAGTGAAAATCAGAAACAAAAATATGTGTTTCCTCCGCTCTCTTTATTAAAGAAAGGAGAAGGAACAAAGGGTGATTCTGTAATGCAGTTAAAAGAAACGGCATTTCGGTTACAACAGACATTACAGAATTTTGGTGTTAAGGTAACAATCACAGATATTAGTCAGGGACCTTCTGTAACAAGGTATGAACTGCAGCCTGAACAGGGAGTAAAGGTAAGTAAGATTGTAGGACTTGCAGATGATATTAAACTTAATCTTGCAGCAACTGATATCCGAATAGAGGCGCCTATTCCTGGCAAGGCAGCCGTAGGAATAGAAGTTCCCAATAAGGAAAACAGTGCAGTGGCGCTGAGGGATTTATTAGAATCGGAGGAGTTTAAAAAGTTTCCTTCCAATATATGTTTTGCAGTAGGTAAGGACATAGGTGGTCAGGTCGTAGTTGCGGATATAGCCAAAATGCCTCATCTTTTGATTGCCGGTGCTACAGGATCCGGTAAATCGGTTTGTATTAATACCATTATTATGAGTATTTTATACAAGGCTGATCCTGCTGATGTAAAATTGATCATGATCGATCCTAAGGTAGTAGAGTTAAGTGTATATAATGGAATACCACATTTGATGATCCCAGTAGTAACTGATCCTAAAAAGGCTTCTGCAGCACTTCATTGGGGTGTTGCGGAAATGACGGATCGTTATAAGAAATTTGCGGATATGAATGTCAGAGATCTGAAAGGATACAATAAGGCAGTGGAGAGCGGTAAACTTTCTCCTGATGGAGAACCGTTACAAAAAATGCCCCAACTGGTTATTATTGTAGATGAGCTTGCAGATTTGATGATGGTAGCTTCCAATGAGGTTGAAGAGAGCATCTGTAGACTTGCACAGTTAGCGCGTGCTGCCGGAATCCATCTGATCATTGCAACACAAAGACCTTCAGTAGACGTTATTACAGGTTTGATCAAGGCGAATATGCCGAGCAGGGTTGCTTTTAGTGTGTCAAGTGGTGTAGACTCCAGAACGATTCTGGATATGAATGGTGCAGAGAAGCTTTTGGGTAAAGGAGACATGCTGTTCTATCCACAGGGTTATTCCAAACCTGCAAGAATTCAGGGAGCATTTGTTTCGGATTCAGAAGTGTCGGATGTAGTAGATTTTATTAAGAATCAAATGCTTGGAAATAATTACAGCTCGGCAGTGGAGGAGCAGATAAAGACAATGCAGGGTTCAGGCTCTTCTGGCGGAGCAGGGGGGGCATCCGGTGGACATGATGTTGATGTATATTTTGCTGATGCCGGAAGATTTGTGATCGAAAAGGACAAGGCTTCTATAGGTATGTTGCAGAGATTATTTAAAATCGGGTTTAACCGTGCTGCAAGAATTGTAGATCAGTTGGAAGAGGCAGGTGTTGTCAGTGCAGAAGAAGGAACCAAACCAAGGAAAATTCTTATGAGCATGGAACAATTTGAAAATTATCTGGACGAAGCTATGTAAAAATGTTACAATTTTGTCGATGTTCTTATGTTGGAGTGAAAAGTACGTTGAAACGCATGGATGACAACAGAAGGATATAAGAGAAACATAAGGAAAAGGATAGGAGTAGAAGATGAAAACAGACATTGAGATTGCACAGGAAGCTGAATTAAAACCAATTACTGAAGTTGCAAAATCATTGGACATGACCATGGATGATTTGGAACTGTATGGTAAGTACAAGGCAAAGATATCAGATGAATATTTAAAAAAGATCGAAAAGAATGAAAATGGTAAGCTGATTCTTGTGACGGCAATTAATCCTACTCCGGCAGGAGAAGGAAAAACGACTACCAGTGTAGGTTTAGGTCAGGCATTTGGAAAAATGGGACTTAAAGCAGTTACTACATTAAGGGAGCCTTCTCTTGGACCTTGTTTTGGTATAAAGGGTGGTGCAGCCGGAGGCGGAATGGCGCAGGTTGTTCCTATGGAAGATTTGAATCTTCATTTTACAGGTGATTTTCATGCAATAACGTCGGCAAATAATTTGTGCGCAGCGTTATTAGATAATCATATCCAACAGGGAAATGAATTGGGAATTGATACCAGACAGATCGTATGGAAAAGATGTCTGGATATGAACGACAGAGTATTACGAAATGTTGTGGTAGGTCTTGGAAACAAGATGGATGGTTTTGTTCGTGAGGATCATTTTGTAATTACAGTTGCCTCAGAAATCATGGCTGTACTTTGTTTGGCAGATGACATGGAAGATCTTAAGGATAGACTGGATCGTATGGTCGTAGCGTATAATTATGCAGGAGAACCTGTTACTGCTGGACAAATTCATGCAACAGGTGCGATGGCAGCACTTTTAAAGGATGCAATAAAGCCTAACCTGATCCAGACACTTGAACATACGCCGGCAATTGTTCATGGTGGACCTTTCGCCAATATAGCACATGGCTGCAACAGCGTCAGAGCAACCAAGGCAGCATTAAAAATGGCAGATTATGTTGTAACGGAAGCCGGATTTGGCGCAGACCTTGGTGCAGAGAAGTTTTTTGATATCAAATGCCGTATGGCAGGTCTGAAACCGGATGCAGTTGTTCTGGTAGCAACGATCAGGGCGTTAAAGTATAATGGCGGAGTTGCTAAAAAAGATTTAAATGCAGAGAATATGGAAGCTTTGAACAAGGGTATTGCTAACCTGGAGAAGCATATCGAAAATTTACATAAATATGGAGTTCCGGTTGTTGTTACATTAAATGCATTTATTACAGATACAGAAGAAGAAATTGCTTTTGTAAGAAATTTCTGCAAAGACAGAAACTGTGAATTTGCTTTATCACAGGTATGGGAAAAAGGCGGAGAAGGTGGTATTGAACTGGCTAAGGCAGTATTAAATACAATTGAGACAAAAGAAAGTCGTTTTAAACCATTATATGATGAAAAGCAGTCTATACGAGATAAGATTACCTGTATTGCAAAGGAAATATATGGAGCTGATGAAGTTGTATTTGCACCAGCCGCATCAAAACAAATTGATCGATTGGAAAGTCAGGGATATGGTCAGCTGCCTATTTGTATGGCAAAGAATCAGTATTCTTTATCAGATGATCCGACTTTATTAGGACGCCCAAGTGGTTTTGCAATTAATATCAGAGAAGTATATGTATCTGCTGGTGCAGGTTTTGTTGTTGCGTTAACCGGTGCTGTTATGACTATGCCAGGACTTCCAAAAGAACCGGCAGCTTACCAGATCAATGTAACAAATGACGGTGTAATTACCGGATTATTTTAACTATGATAATTAGACTGCTTGAGGACATCAGGCAGTCAGGACTAGCGAGGAGTCTGCCCAATATGAAATGTCCAAATTGTGGAAAAGAGATAGAAGAGGGAAAACTGCTGTGTGAACATTGTGGGGAAGAGATTAAGATTGTGCCGGACTTTGATATAGAATTAGAGGCGCAATTAAATGAGACAATCAATAACATGGCAGAGGATATTACATCATCAGCTACAGATGAAGATACGGATACAGATGACCTGAAAGAGAGTTTCAGAGATTACTATCCAGAACATGGATTACATGGAAATGGCAAGAAAGCAGTTATGATCGGAGCAGGCGTTGTTGCTGTAGTGGCAATCGTTGCAATTGTGATGACAGGTGTGCAGAATACCAGAGACAATTCTTATGAATATCAGTATAACAGGGCAATAGAATGTGCAGCCAGTGACCATTATGATGAGGCAATTGCCTATCTGGAAAGGGCACTTGCGTTAGATTCAGATCATACAGATGCCCGTTTCTTACTGGCAAAGTATTATGATAAAAATGGTCAGCAGCAAAGTGCAATATCAGTACTTATGGAATTACTTCAATTTGATCTTGATAATAAAGAGGAAGTATATGATCTTCTTTTATCAATTTATCAGGAAAGAAAAGAATATGACAAAATGGGCAATTTGCTGAAAGACTGCGACAGTGAGGCTATACTTGCAAAATACAATGAATATGCTGCACTTGTACCTTCTTTTAATAAAGAAGGTGGAGTATACGATGAACTGATTTCTATCACAATATCAGGAAATACAGATGGATTTGTATATTATACAATGGATGGGACGACACCAACAACGAATTCGCTTGTATATGAAACACCGATTCTTTTAGAGTCCGGAGACTATACTTTGAAGGCATTCTTTGTCAATATGTACGGTATTTCCAGTGATATAGTAACCCAAAATTATTATATCAGTCTTTCGGAACCGGAAGAGCCGGTAGTCAGTCTGGAAAGTGGAACTTATGATAAACCACAGTTCATAGAAATATATCACAATGATGATACAAAGATATTTTATACATTAGATGGTTCGGTTCCAAATTCAAAGAGCAACAGATATACAGAACCAATTGAAATGCCATACGGTGTCAGCAATTTTTCCATTGTTGCCATTAATGAGGACGGGCTGGCAAGTCCGATTGTCAAGCGTACCTATCAGTTGTATATTCAGGCTAATTTTTCACCTGAGCTGGCAACACAGGTACTGGTCAATAATTTATGGGCAAAAGGTTATCTGGCTGATACAGAAGGCCATATTTCAAATAAGCTGGGAATGAATCAGTATCGGGTCGATACTGCTGTGGAAATTGACGGTATCATATATTATATTGTATATGAAGAATATGTTGATACTACGGGCAGAGTGCATGATGCCAGCAATTTATATGCGATCAATGCAGATACTGCTGAATTATTTAAAGCATGGAAGATTGGAGAAGGAAAATACAATCTCAGAGCTTTGGAAGAATAAGTAATAAGGTATATTCATACAGAAATTTAGAAAAATAGTTGAAAAAATATGCATATTCTTATACAATGAGTAAGGTATGTGAAAAAAATAACAGGAGGAAGGATATGTATCAGATATTAGAAGCAAAAGAACTGACCACCAATATTTATCTGATGGTTGTAGAGGCACCACGTGTAGCACGCAATTGTCAGCCGGGGCAGTTCGTTATTGTAAGAATGGATAAGGATGGGGAGAGAATCCCATTGACTATCTGTGATTATAATAGGGAAAAAGGAACCATTACCATTGTATTTCAGACAGTAGGTGCGGAGACTACAAGAATGTCATCACTCAAAGCAGGAGATGCTTTCCATGATTTTGTAGGCCCACTTGGCTGCCCTTCCGAACTTGTTTCAGAGGAAATAGAAGAGTTAAAGAAAAAGCACATATTATTTGTGGCAGGTGGTGTAGGTACTGCGCCTGTCTATCCACAGGTAAAGTGGTTACATGAGAATGGAATTGCAGCAGATGTAATAGTGGGTGCCAAGAATCATGATTTACTGATCCTGGAGGATGAGATGAAGGCTGTAGCCGGCAATCTTTATGTAACAACAGATGATGGATCATATGGCAGAAAAGGAATGGTTACCCAGACAATTCAGGATCTTGTTGCAGAGGGAAAACAGTATGATGTATGTATTGCGATCGGGCCTATGATCATGATGAAATTTGTCTGTAAACTTACCAAGGAATTGAATATTCCTACAATAGTCAGTCTGAACCCTATTATGGTAGATGGTACAGGTATGTGTGGTGCCTGTCGTGTCACGGTAGGTGATAAAGTCAAGTTCGCTTGTGTAGATGGACCGGAATTTGATGGACATCTGGTTAATTTTGACGAAGCTATGAAACGTCAGCAGATTTATAAAACGGCTGAAGGCAGAGCAATGTTGAAGCTTCAGGAAGGCGATACACATCATGGCGGATGCGGACATTGTGGAGGAGATAAATAAATGGATGTATTAAGGAAAGTACCTGTTCGTGAACAGGAAGCACAAGTCAGAGCGAAAAATTTTGACGAAGTATGTCTTGGATATAACATGGACGAAGCAAAGTGTGAAGCAGAACGATGCATTAACTGTAAAAATGCACAGTGCATGAAAGGATGTCCTGTATCTATTAATATTCCGGGATTTATCGAACAGGTTAAACTTGGAAATATAGAAGAAGCATATAAGATCATCAGCGAATCATCAGCACTTCCGGCAGTTTGTGGACGTGTATGTCCTCAGGAGAGCCAGTGTGAGGGTAAGTGTATCAGAGGATTTAAAGGTGAACCTATTTCAATTGGTAAGCTGGAACGTTTTGTTGCTGACTGGGCAAGAGAAAATGGGATCAAACCGACACCGGCAAAAGAAAAGTTAGGCAAGAAAGTAGCCGTTATCGGTTCTGGCCCTGCCGGACTTACCTGTGCAGGAGATCTGGCTAAACTTGGATATGATGTTACTATATTTGAGGCATTGCATGAAGCTGGTGGTGTATTAGTATATGGTATTCCTGAATTCCGACTTCCCAAAGAGGCAGTAGTAGCCAAGGAAATTGCAAATGTAGAGTCACTTGGTGTTAAAATTGAAAAGAACGTTATTGTTGGTAAATCTGTTACGATCGATGAATTAATGGATGAAGAAGGATTTGATGCCGTATTTATCGGTTCGGGTGCCGGACTTCCCAAGTTTATGGGTATTCCGGGTGAAAATGCCAATGGTGTATTCTCAGCAAATGAATATTTGACCAGAAGTAATTTGATGAAGGCATTCAATGAGGATTCCAATACACCTATCATGCGTGGTAAGAAAGTAGCAGTTGTAGGTGGTGGTAATGTAGCAATGGATGCAGCCAGAACTGCATTAAGACTTGGAGCAGAAGTACATATTGTGTACAGAAGGAGCGAAGAAGAGCTTCCTGCCAGAGTAGAAGAAGTACATCATGCAAAAGAAGAAGGCATTATATTTGATCTTTTGACCAACCCTGTTGAAATTCTTGAAGACGAGAACAATTGGGTAAAGGGTATGAGATGTGTTAAAATGGAACTTGGTGAGCCGGATGCATCAGGCAGAAGAAGACCAGTAGAGGTTCCTGGCAGTGAGTTTGATATGGAACTTGATACGGTTATCATGTCATTGGGTACATCACCTAATCCTTTGATCTCATCTACGACCAAGGGATTGGAAACAAATAAATGGAAATGTATCGTTGCTGATGAAGAGCACGGTAAAACAACAAAGGAAGGCGTATTTGCCGGTGGTGATGCTGTAACAGGTGCAGCAACTGTTATTCTTGCAATGGGTGCAGGTAAAGCAGCAGCTAAGGGTATTCACGAGTATCTTTCCAATAAATAAAGTAATAATAGCTGACGGAGGTTAAGACAGACATGCCATGGTGTCCAAAATGTAAATGTGAATATAAGGATGGAATAACAGAATGTGCTGATTGCAAAATTCCTTTGGTAGATGAATTACCGAAAGAAGAGGTTGAAACGGCACAGGATATTCCTGCATATGAAGTAACTTCAGAGGATTCCACGGCTGCTTCAGAGGATGCAGACCAGCATACGTCAGCAGGGATCTATCAGGACAAGAAGGCAAAGGCAGAGGACTTTAAAAGCTCTGCCTATACCCTTCTTATTGTAGGTATTTTGGGAATCATCGCTTTAATTTTGATGGAGTGTAAGGTACTGCCCATACTTTACTTTATGGTCGGTGAGTGTAAGTTTTCCT
>CAYRAW010000092.1:0-10400 GCA_964422225.1 uncultured Roseburia sp. | reverse complement strand
GAGAAGGTAACAGTGCATTTTAACGATAACACGACTGGTGAAAGGACCGTTAACTGGAATCAGCAGCAGTTAGATGCACTTGTAGAAGCAGGCAGTGGAACATATACCGTAGATGGTACTGTTGAAGTATTAGGACAAGAGTACAAGGTATCCTGTAAAGTAATAATAAAGGCAAAGAATTATGTAAACAACTACAGCTTCGAAGAAAGTGACAGAAGCATGTGGAAAGTAGAGGATGAAGGTAAATGTACAGATTATCAGAATAATGCGAATGATGCACTGACAGGTGATTATTCTCTGCATTTCTGGAGTGCATCAGACATTGATTTCAAGGTTTCCCAGACAATCAGTGATCTGCCGGCAGGACAATATGAGTTCAGCGCTAGTATTCAGGGCGGGGATGCAGCAGAACAGGATATGTACATCTTCCTTACAGTAGGCGGCAGGACCTATACGCAGTCCATGACGGTATCAGGATGGTGCAATTGGGATACTCCACAGATTACAGGGATTACTGTAAAAGATGGAGAAGAGGTTGTGATCGGTGCCAAAGTAAGTGCCTGCGCAAAGGCATGGGGAACGCTGGATGATTTCGTTCTGAGCAGAACCGGAGATAGCGAAGAACCACAAAAGCCGGAAACAGACAGAAACGGCTCAACCGGTTCAGCATCCTCTGATGAGTCACAAAGTTCTACCGCCACAGCAACCAATACAGCAACTACTACAGCAATTGCAGAGCAGGCTACAGCATTGGCAGAACAGATCACAGAAGGTGGGATTCCTTATGTAGATGTAACGCTGCAACCGGAAAATGCGAAATTAAGACTGGAACTGCTTCAGAAATATCATGGCAGAAATCTGTATCTGATGGCACATCTGGGAAATGGAATCGGCTACAGTATAGCCATGGCAGACGCAGATGTTTCTATAGAACCGGATCTAAGCTCTACCGTGGACCAGATCGAGAATTTTGCAGACGGATTTGTTACCTATAAAGTAACCGCACTTCACAGTATGAAGCTTCCTTATGCAATCGGATTACATATAAATCTTGGAACAGAATACACAGGTAGAGTTGCATATATATTTGTAAAAGATGTGGTCACAGGTGAGTATGCATTAAACAGTACAACGATCGTGAATGAAATTGGAAATGTGATGGTATATAGCAATCAATTGACAGATGTAATGGTTCTGATCCAGAAATAAGCAGACAAACAAAAACCCTATGGCAAATGCCATAGGGTTTAAAATTGCTGTAAAACTATATAAATTAGTTAGCAGCAACTGTTGTTGTTTCTTCTGTAGCAGCTTCTTCAGTTGTAGTAGCTTCCTCAGTAGTTGTAGCTTCTTCTGTAGTTGTAGCTTCCTCAGTTGTAGTAGCTTCTTCTGTAGTTGTAGCTTCCTCAGTTGTAGTAGCTTCTTCTGTTGTAGCAGCTTCTGTAGTTGTAGCTTCTTCAACTACTACTGTAGTAGCTTCTGTAGCTTCTGTTTCTGTTGCTGTAGAACCACAAGCTGTAAGCATTGCTGCACCTAATGTAAGACTCATAATTGTTGCTAAAACTGTTTTCTTCATAATAATTTTCTCCCTTATTAAACTGTATATCGTTTATGTAAAAACGCTATACCAAATGTTATCAGATAAACTGATCAACACTGTTGTCGTTTACAAGTACATTATTATACCCAATTTTCATGAAACGTCAATACTTATATTTAAATTTTATTCATTTTACATTTACTTTATATTTACAACACGTTCATAAATTGTTCACAATTCGACTTTATCAGACAAAAAAGGAAATAAAAATTTGTGAAAATGTACTATCATATTTACTAATTCAGGGTGCATTTGTGACAATTTACAAGAAAATGCAAAACGGGCTATGACAAAATTTGGAGAGCATATTCATGCATGGAATCGCAGAAAATCGTAACTTGCTTTGGCATATGCATTATATTAAGATAGAAGAAATTGATAGTGGGAGGGATTATATTGCATAAACTTCAGACTTGTGTGGTCATGGTGCTGGCGATTGGGATTCTGTCAGGCTGTGGAAGCATACAGACAGACATCCCTGTTGAGGATTTCCCGATACAGCAGCAGACGGATCACGAACCGGTAGAAGTTCGTTATAATACATATGATACATTGAATGTAGCGACTTATCTGACGAAGATAGGGGATACATATTATCTGTCAGACTGTTATCATGACCAGATTTTGTACCATGATAATCTGACGGACCCATTGACGTCCTGGAATATTTTAACGGATGATGTCCATTATGCGCACACAATAGCAGGGGACGGAGAAACGATACTTATAGATGATACGGAAAATAACCGCCTGTTGTCCTTTCATAAACGGGGAGAGGAATATATACAAGGGACGACCTTTGAGAATATCGGTATGAAGCCTCATTATGTACAATATGATGCCGACAGACAACAATTTCTGGCATGGAGTTCCATTACGGGAGAGATGTTCTATCTTGGAGAAGATGAACAGAGTCAGGAATTATATATAGAAAAGACATTACAGATTCCGGAATTGTATGGCGTATATGTGCGTTCTTTTACAATTATGGGAGATGAGATATGGTTCGTATCAGGACATAATAATCAGCAGATCATAACAGCAGATTTCGATACACTGACTGTACATGAGAAGTTCCCTGTACCGGCACAACTGGCGGGAATGGTGCAGTTGATCAGGATTCAGGACTATTACTATATTACTGTTTCCACGGATAATACAGAAAATCAGGATTATGCGACCATCATTCGTACTGCAAGTCTGGAAGCTCTCAGCCGGGGAGAATATGAGGATGTGTATGCAGAATTTGGACTCAGTCAGGGAACACCATATTATATTACCTGTATTGATGGCAGGTATTATATGACACATCATCGGACATCACAGAATATCATTGCATTTGATGTGATAGACAATGTGATCAGCAATGTCCAGGTGATATATTGATATTTATCGTTCTGCTGCGCGGATAAAGGGCAGAGTCAGATATAATGGTAATCCATAGAAAAGAGCATAAGCATAGCGGAATTCTGTTGCTACCGGCGTTGCGATACATAGTGTAAGGACAAGAGCAACAGCAGGAATCATCAGAACAGCATTGGCAGATTGCGACTGGCGCAGACACAGAACCTGACTGATCAGGATCAGCCAGAACATGCCACCCATGCTCCATAAGAAACCGAACAAAGGAATCAGTTCCCAGAGTTTGAAGAGAATCTCACGGATCTTTACGACCAGACTGCCCTTTAACAGAGGCTGCCAGGTAAGTCCGAATTCATTGGGATAGATCCCGTCACTCAATCCTACTTCATAGGAAGCGTCAGGATACCAGAAACCATGAGTCTGTGCAACGTAAGCATCAAAATAGGTACGCAGGTGAGAAATTCCAACGGAGAACCACAATGAGAAAAATTCACTTTTATGATTGTCCAGGTAATTACCACTTGTTGAACGTATGAGATTCTTGACTGGGTCAGAAACCTCAGGCTGATACAGGGAAGCTATCTGGTCAATGTCCATGAAATGTGACAGAGACTGCGTCTGTTCCTGAGTAAGGGATTCCTGTTCTGCCACAACCCGGGCGAGCTGCTGAACAGGAATTGATACGGATTCTGCAAAGTCAGCCTGTCTGATCTCATATACGTTCATACAGGGATACTTTATGAATAGAACGATCAGCAAAATGATAACATTTGCAGGAATCATAATACGAAGTCTGTCACGGTACATGAACAGTATAAAAGGCAGTGTTACGAGGAAGGCATACCAGCCGTTCGTCCGCAACAGACACAGCATGATGCCGGATATAGTATAAGGCAGCAGAATCGTAAAGTATTCAGATATTTTCAGTTTTGTGCTTTTTTCATGGACCAGCAGCCGGATCAGTGCAGCAACAAATAATGTCATGCAGCCTGCAAAAGGAATATCTTTCCATATCGTAACAGCATAAATTCCATGATAAGGCATCAGAGCATAGAAACAGATCGTTCCAATGCAGACAGGTGTGAGAATACCGGCTTTTTGCATTGTACGGACAACATAGCCTGCAGTAAAAGCCATAAAGCACATCTGGAATAACGTGTATAGTCCCAGTCCTACATATTCACTGCCGGTCAGGTTAAGCCCCAGATGATAGAAGTAGCCGATAAGCAGTGTATGAATGACGGAGTGGTGATTGGACAGTTCATAAGTACCGATGATCTGTGCATACTGGTTGATGCTGTCCGGGGTCATTACTCCGGGATATTCGTGCAGATAGTAGGGCAGCCAGAACAGCATGCAGGCGCTGAAGGCGGCATAGGGCAGCCATGATACCGGATACAGAGTAGTATCAATACGGACTTGTGAGGAATAAATCAAAAGACACAGGATGGCATGGTAGTAAAGAAGTGCAAGCCCTGCAGCGGATAAAAGCAGAATAATGAGCCGAAACAGAGTGCTTGTCATACTGCCATAAAGCTGCACATAAGAGGCAGCCAGTGTAAATATGGTAAAAAGTCCGGATAAAATTCCGGAATACAGGGAATCCCGTGATTCCATACGTGTTTCAATGGATGTAGAAGAAAGCTTCATATATATATAGAAAAAAACTGCAAAGAGCAGAATGGATACAGGATTAGTCGTGCGCATCTGTGTAAGGCGCATAACAGCGAACAGAGAAAGAAAACTTTTACATGTGATCCCAAGTAAATTCATGTAATACCTCCTGAATTTGTATAGCTCCAATGGTTACAATTTCATAATAAAATGAATCAGATATCCAGTCAAGCAGCAGACATCTGCTTTGCTTGCATAAATAGGAAAAGTCTGATATTATCAGAAACGAAAGACATTAAATAAAACATGCACGTAACTGGCTGGATACAGAGAATCGTTACGACGCAGGAAAGAGGAGAATATGAGTTGGGAGAATAAGGTACGTAAGGTTGTCCCGTATGTAGCAGGTGAACAACCACAGAATCAGAATGTAATCAAGCTTAATACCAATGAGTGTCCATATCCACCGGCACCGGGAGTAGAAGAAGTACTTCACCATTTTGATGGAAATGTACTTCGCAAGTATCCGGATCCGGATGTAACTTTGCTGCGTAATGCTCTTGCAGACAGATATCAGGTAAAGCCGGAGCAGGTATTTGTAGGAGTAGGTTCAGATGATGTACTTTCCATGGCTTTTCTGACTTTTTTCAATTCAGACAAACCGGTACTTTTTCCGGATATTACATATTCATTTTATGATGTGTGGGCGGATCTGTACAGGATTCCTTATGAGTGTCAGCCTCTGGATGGGGATTTTCACTGGAAGAAAGAGGACTATCTTAAGGAAAACGGCGGTATTGTGTTAGCCAATCCCAATGCTCCGACAGGATTAGCAGTACAGGCATCGCAGATAGAAGAAATCATTGCGGCAAATCAGGATTCCGTTGTGATCGTGGATGAGGCTTATGTGGATTTTGGTGCAGAAAGTTGTGTACCGCTTGTGGACAAGTATGAAAATCTGCTGGTTACACAGACCTTTTCCAAATCCCGATCTCTGGCAGGTTTGAGAATTGGTTTTGCAATCGGCAGCCAGAAGCTGATAGGATATCTTAATGATGCGAAGTTTTCCTTTAATTCCTATACAATGAATGCTCCTACAATTGCAGCAGGTGTGGCATCTGTAGAGGATGAAGAATACTTTCAGAAGACTGTTGCCAGAGTAGTACGTACCAGAGAGAATACGAAGAAGGAACTGACCAGACTGGGTTTTACTTTCCCGGATTCCAGCACGAATTTTATCTTTGCAACCCATAAGGATATACCTGGGGAAGAACTGTTTCAGGCACTTCGCAGTCACAATATCTATGTCAGACACTGGAATAAGCCAAGGATTCAGGACAGTCTGCGTATTTCCATCGGAACAGATGAAGAGATGCAGGCACTGATCGCATTTTTAGAGGATTATTTAGAAAGAAGAGGTAACTAGAGTGAAGGAGTTTATTATCAATATTTTAAAGGGTATGGTAATTGGACTGGCCAATATCATTCCGGGTGTAAGTGGTGGTACTATGATGGTATCCATGGGTATCTATGACAAGCTGATCATGCTGCTGACACATTTTATCAAGAAATTTAAAGAAGCAATGAATCTTCTGATTCCACTTGTCATTGGTATGCTTCTGGCAATTGCATTATTGTCCAAGGTAATTACCAAGATGTTCGAAGCTATTCCGCTACAGACAACACTGCTCTTTGTAGGTATGATCATTGGAGGACTTCCTGTTATTTTCAAGAAGGTAAAGGGCAAGAAAGTTGGCATTGCACAGATTATTGGTTTTGCTATATTTTTCGTGCTGGTCATCGGACTTTCACTGGTAGGTGAAGATGACAGCAGAACAGCTGATGTAACATTTAATCTGGTAAATATTGTAAAGCTGTTCCTTGTGGGAGCGCTGGCAGCAGGTACAATGGTAATCCCGGGTGTGAGTGGTTCCATGGTTATGATGATCATTGGATACTATACAGTAATTATTGGTACGATCAGTGGACTGATCGATGCACTGCATCCTTTTGACTGGGCAGGAATCCTGTCAGCATGTGGCGTTCTGGTGCCCTTTGGTATTGGGGTTCTGGTTGGTGTCGCAGTAGTTGCAAAGCTGATCGAATATGTATTGAAGAAATACAGTCTGACGGCATACTGGGCTATCATTGGGCTGATCGTAGCATCTCCGTTTGCTATTCTGATCATGATGGGAAGCGTAACCATCAATGCTGTGAATATCTTAACAGGCGTTGTTATGCTGGCTGTTGGATTCTTTATTGCAATGAAACTGGGCGGGGAATAGTATAAAGAATAGAAAGGTGTGAAGATCGTGGAGGCATATACAGATTTTGCAAGTGTGTATGATGAATTGATGGATAATACACCGTATGAGCAATGGTGTGACAATATTACGAAGGTACTGGGTGAGTATGGTATCAATGACGGACTGGTGCTGGATATGGGCTGTGGAACAGGCAGTCTGACACAGCTTCTGGCAGCAAGGGGCTATGACATGATCGGTGTGGATTATTCTCAGGAGATGTTGAATGTAGCCTGTCGTAAACGGGAAGAATCAGGATATGATATTCTGTATCTGAATCAGGATATGCGGGAATTTGAACTATATGGCACAGTGCGTGCAATTGTAAGTATCTGCGATTCCGTGAATTATCTGTTGGAAAATGAAGACATTGTTGCATGTTTTAAGCTGGTGAATAATTATCTGGACCCAAAAGGTATTTTCTTTTTCGATTTTAACACCAATTATAAATATGAAACCATTATAGGGGACAGAGTAATAGCAGAGACCAGAGATGACTGCAGCTTTATCTGGGAGAATTTCTATGACCCCGAAGAGATGATGAATGAGTATGACCTTACAGTATTTGTCAGAGAGGATGAGCAGGAGCCGGATATGTTCCGCAGATTCCAGGAGACACATTTCCAGAGAGGTTATACATTAGAAGAGATGCAGGGCTTTATAGAAAAAGCAGGACTGGTATTTCTGGAAGCCTATGATGCAGATACACTGGGAGAGGTAACAGATACCAGTCAGCGCATTTATTGTGTCGCACAGGAGAAAGGTAAGTGTGAAAAATAACTATGTCAGATTATATTGTAAGAGCAACTGCTGCTAATGCACAGATCCGTGCCTTTGCAGCAACAACAAGAGAAACTGTAGAAAAGGGACGCTGCATCCATGAGACAAGTCCTGTTATGACGGCTGCACTGGGCAGACTGCTGACAGCAGGTGCCATGATGGGCAGTATGTTAAAAGGTGAGCAGGATGTACTGACCCTTCAGATCCGTGGCGATGGCCCGGCTAAGGGGATTACAGTTACGGCAGATTCCAGTGCCAATGTGAAGGGCTATGTCGTAGAACCTCAGGTCATGTTACCGCCCAATGATAAGGGTAAATTAGATGTAGGTGGCGCAATCGGACATGGTTTGTTAAGTGTGATCAAAGATATGGGATTAAAAGAGCCATATATGGGGCAGACTGAATTACAGACAGGCGAGATCGCAGAAGATCTGACCTATTATTTCGCAACCTCAGAGCAGGTTCCGTCAGCAGTGGGACTTGGAGTTCTGATGGAAAAGGATAATACGGTAAAGCAGGCGGGAGGATTTATTATCCAGTTGATGCCTTTTGCAGAAGAAGAGGTAATCGAGAAACTCGAGAAGAACCTTACTCAGGTATCCAGTGTGACCAGCCTTCTGGATGAAGGCAAGAGTCCGGAGCAGATTCTGGAAGTTCTGTTAGGAGATATGGATCTGGAGATTCAGGATACCATACCGACACAGTATTACTGTAATTGCAGTAAGGAACGTGTGGAAAAGGCAATCGTAAGTATTGGACGTAAGGAAATCAATGATATGATCCAGGATGGCAAGCCAATCGAGGTGAAATGCCATTTCTGCAATACTGCTTATGAATTTAGCATAGAAGATCTCAAGCAAATCATTAAGCACTCGAAATAGGAGAAAATGCAGGGGCGGATCATTGCATGGAAATGAGGAAGATCATGAAAGATGGATTTGTAAAAGTAGCGGCAGCTACTCCGAAGATAAAAGTAGCTGATACACAATACAATGCGCAGGCTATTATTGACTGCGTGAAAGAAGCATGCGATAACGGAGCCAAGATCGTAGTTCTGCCTGAACTGTGCATTACAGGATATTCCTGCGGAGATCTGTTTCTGCAGGATAAACTGTTACAATCTGCCAGAGAACAGCTTGGGATGATCGCTGACAGGACAGCAGATTGCGATGCACTGATATTTCTTGGTATGCCATTGGAGAAAGAGCATAAGCTTTATAATGTGGCAGCAGTTGTGCAGCACGGCCAGGTGTTGGCATTTGTACCTAAGACATATCTGCCTAATTATGCGGAGTTCTATGAAGCCAGACACTTTGCATCAGGCGAAGGACAGGATGGATACTGCAGATATCAGGGAGAAGATATTCCGTTTGGAGCAGATATTCTCTTTGACTGTGATACTGTGGATGGACTGGTAGTGGGGTGTGAGATCTGTGAGGATGTGTGGACACCTGCTCCGCCCAATACCCGTCATGCACTTGCGGGTGCTACAGTTATGGTAAATCTGTCGGCAAGTAACGATCTGGTAGGCAAGGATACGTACCGGGAAGAACTGGTGAAGCTTACCAGTGCCAGACTGATCGCAGGCTATATCTATGCCAGCGCAGGGGATGGAGAATCCACGCAGGATGTTGTATATGGCGGTCATGATATCATTGCGGAGAATGGTTCCGTGCTTGCACAAAGTACACCTTTTACAACAGGAATTATCTATGCAGATCTGGATATTGCGAAGCTGCGGATGGAACGTAGGAAGATGACCACGTATCTGCCACATGAAGAAATATTGCATGATGTGATCCCTTTTAGTTTAAAAGAAGAGGATACAAAGCTTACAAGGCAGTTTGACAGAGCACCGTTCGTTCCTTCTGATAAAGCAACGAGAGAGAAACGTTGTGAACAGATATTGTCAATTCAGGCAAATGGTCTGAAGAAACGGTATGAGCATACAGGGTCTAAGACAGCGGTGATCGGTATATCAGGTGGATTGGATTCTACGCTTGCACTTCTTGTTACAGTGCGTGCGTTTGATATGCTGGGATTGCCAAGAGAGAATATCAAGGCAGTTACGATGCCCTGCTTTGGAACAACAGACAGAACCTATGATAATGCATGCAAACTGACACATGCCTGCGAAGCACAGTTACAGGAAGTTGATATCAAGGATGCAGTGAATATACATTTCCGTGATATCGGACAGGATCCTGACAAACATGATGTCACATATGAAAATGGACAGGCAAGGGAGAGAACACAGATTCTTATGGATATCGCCAATAAGACCGGTGGACTTGTCATCGGAACCGGCGATATGTCAGAACTGGCACTTGGATGGGCAACCTACAATGGAGATCATATGTCCATGTATGGAGTGAATGCAGGCGTTCCCAAGACGCTGGTACGTCATCTGGTGCAATATTATGCAGATACCTGTGATCATGAAACTATGAGAAGCGTGTTGCTGGATATTCTGGATACACCTGTCAGTCCGGAGCTTCTGCCGCCGGAAGATGGTGCGATCTCACAGAAGACAGAAGACCTGGTAGGTCCTTATGAATTGCATGATTTCTTCTTATATTATATGCTGCGTTGTGGCTATACACCATCTAAGATATACCGCATTGCCAGACAGTCCTTTGCCGGTGTATATGAGGATGCAGTCATCCTGAAATGGTTAAAGACCTTCTATCGAAGATTTTTTGCACAGCAATTTAAGCGTTCCTGTCTGCCGGATGGACCTA
>CAYRAW010000091.1:0-10447 GCA_964422225.1 uncultured Roseburia sp. | reverse complement strand
TATTACAATATACCAATTACTGCACACAGAGCATTGGGAGATGCGCTGGCAACCTATGCGCTATATGGCAGATTATGTGAAGAATTCTATGAGAAGGAAGCCGATATGTTTAAGCCGCACAAGCTCATATTCAGTGTGAAGAAAGAAAGCCCGATCACATTAAAACAGAAAGAGCAGCTTACGAGATTGTGTGACAGATACGCAATTGTGTTAAAAGAGGGGCAGATGATCGCGCCGATCGAACATGTAACTGCAACATGGATCGATATGAATACGCTGACCAGAAATGAGGCAAGCAGACTTTACGACAGAGTGATAGCTGTCTATGGCGGTTCCGGGTCATGATAACATCTCTTCCAGTTTATGGATGATGGAATCTTTCATTATTGTATTGAGAGAAGAGGCCGAGTGGATCAGCTTTTGAATCTTATCAGGAGTTCCTTCCTGCTGATAAATGGATGCCAGAAGATAATAGCTTTTACTTACATCCGTACCGGTAGAAACGGCAAATTCCAGAACTTCTTTTGCAAGCTGCATTTCTCCGGCATTTGCCAGACACTGGGCAAGTTTATGCAATATAGTCACCATGTTGGTATAATGGGAATCATATTCTGTCAGTACGGTAATGTTGGCGGTTCCATATGTGAGTTTGAGATCTGTATTGCTGATGCCTGTAAAGTTTACAATAGGCAATGTGGACAGATTCTGCAGATCTTTAAGATAGTCAAGGATTTCTTCTGTGACAGAAACAGGATGCATTTGTAATATGGAATCGGGTATAGTGATATAATGCAGGGAATCCAGGGATTTTTTGCGTGTACTGTTAGCACGGTATTCTTTATCCCAGAACTTTTTCTCTGCCAGTTCGCCTGCCTTATCAGAGCGTTTTGTAGTATATAAAACTACTGCACATAACAGTAGAAAACTTGCCAAAAACTTTAAATTCATTTATAATATCCTTTCAGTAGTGTATTATAGTTATGGAGATGAAATATATGAACATGAATCATAAGAAAACGCAGAGGATCATAGCTGCTGTCATAGCAGTCATTCTGGTTCTCGCCATGATCGTACCTAGTTTGATCTATGTACTTGGGGTTTAGTTCTGAACGGTCCATTCCGTTCATATAATTGTACAACGGATGTTATGTAAATGACAAGCATTAGTTGTAGTCTCTGTGTCCGGTGTAAAGGAGCAGGGAGGAGAAATGAGGAATATTATGAAAAGAGTAATTGGAAAAATGTCTGCATGGATGCTGGCGTTGTCTGTAGTGATGCTTATATGGGGCAGTACAGCGCAGGCTAAGAGTCAGGATACAACCATTTTGGACGGTGTGTATGTGGAAGACATAGATTTATCGGGCATGACAGGAGAGGAAGCCATGCAGGCGGTAAATGATTTTGTTGACACATTGAAACAGAAAGTGGTCACGTTTGGAACAGTTGACGATCATTATGTAGCGGTCACGACTGGCGATCTGGGGATTTCCTGGGTCAATACCCAGATTATCGAGGAAGCAACAGGACTTGGCAAAGAAGGAAATATTGTACAGCGTTATAAAGCGATCCAGGATCTGAAACATGGCAAGAAAGTGTATAAACTGGAATTGAGTCTGGATAAGGACCTGATCCGTACAATTATGCAGGAACAGTGTGCGGAGTATGATGTAGAGGCTGTAAATGCACAGCTTACCCGTTCAAATGGAGCTTTTCAGATTGTAGAGGGACAGACCGGCGAGGCAGTGAATATTGAGAAATCACTGGATAAGACCTATGATTATCTGACCAATGGATGGGATTATCAGGATGCTTCTATTGATCTGGTCATTGATGTTACAGAGCCGAAGGGTGATGCAGAACAGCTTGCCAAAGTAAAGGATGTACTTGGAAGTTATACTACAAGTTATTCTACCAGTGGCAGTGCCAGATGCAAGAATGTAGAGAATGGATGCCGTCTGATCAATGGTACGACACTTTATCCCGGGGATGAATTCTCCACACTTGACAAAATATCCCCTTTTACAGAGGCGAATGGTTATTATCCCGCCGGTTCTTATCTGAACGGCATGGTAGTAGACAGTCTGGGCGGCGGTATCTGCCAGGTATCTACAACCTTATACAATGCGGTTCTTTTATCTGAACTGGAGGTTACACAGAGAAGCAATCACTCTATGATCATCAGTTATGTGAAACCATCTATGGATGCAGCGATCGCAGAGTCCTCCGGCAAGGATTTCAAGTTTGTAAATAATCTGGATTATCCAGTCTACATAGAGGGATATACAAGCAACAAGCAGATTACTTTCGTGATCTATGGCGTAGAAACCAGAGATCCGGGACATAAAGTAAGATATGAAAGTGAAGTTTTAAGCACCACAGAACCAGATTCAGAGAAAATCATTGCAGATTCATCTCAAAATATTGGCTTTGTGGATGTACAGTCTGCACACATTGGATATAAAGCGCAGTTATGGAAGATCGTAGAAGAAAATGGTGTAGAAGTCAGCCGTGAAGTTATTAATACCAGCAGTTATAAGATGACGCCCAGAACGGCTACGGTCGGCATCAGGACAGATAATGCTGCGTATGCCGGCAGAATACAGGCTGCAATTGCCAGTGGCAGCATTAATACAGTAAAAGCGGAAGCGGCAGCGATCAAGGCTGAGGCAGCAGCGGCGGCATCCATGACACCGGAAGAACAGGCAGCAGCACAGCAGCAGGCAGCGCTGGAGGCTTATTATAAGGCATTACAGGAACAGCAGGCAGCGGCACAGCAGCAGGACACAACAACACCATAGGCAACAGGAGCAAAACAGATGGATTTCGGCAAATTACCGGAACATATATATGAACGTTCCGTACATAAAGTGATTCATACAACCGAATATCAGAAAATTACAGTAAATGGCGCGGGTCTGGGGGCAGACTGCGCCATTCTGCCCGATGGAAACGGATATCTGGTAACAACGCAGGGGTCAGCAGACGGAGCAGATGTCAAGGTTGCCATGAGAGCATTCTATGCAGGACTGAATAAACTGGCGGCAGCAGGAGTTTTCCCGGAGCAGTCATCAGTCTGTGCCTGTCTTAATGTCGCTATTCCACATTCCCTTACGGACGAGGAGCGCAATAAAGCAGAGATGCATCTGAGAGAATGTATACGGTGGGCATCTGAGGCTGCTCTTACGAATAAAGTAACCATTATATCAGCAGAAGTAAATATTGTACCGGCTATGCAGACGTATTATGCGACTGCGACTTTTACCGCGCGAGCGGGTCAGGATGCCAATACCCGTATACAGGGTGAAAAGGCAGATAAAGATGTAGTCATGACCAAATGGCTGGGACTTGAAGGCACATCCCTGATCGCATCCGGGCGTATGCAGGAACTTGCAGCACGTTATCCTTTGGGACTGGTAGAACAGGCAGCGGATTTTGACAGATTCCTGTCGGTGATCCCGGAGGCTGCTACCGCCGTGCAGTCCGGCGTCAATGCGATACAGGCAGTCAGAGAAGGCGGTATATTTGGCGGTCTCTGGCAGCTTGCCAGGGCAAATGGCGTTGGACTGGTCATAGACTTAAAACAAATTCCTGTAAAACAGGAAACGATAGAAGTGTGCGAGTTTTATGACGTAAATCCTTATGAACTGCTTTCAGGCGGAAGCATGCTCATGATAACAGAAGGCGGTACCAGACTGGTATCAGAACTTGCCGAACAGGGCATATCTGCGGCGGTAATAGGACGAACGACGGATAATAATGACCGCATACTGGTAAATGACGAGGAAAAAAGATTTCTGGAGCCTGCAAGGCATGATTCGCTTTACAGAGTTCTGACAACATCATAGTGGAAAGGTATGAGTGAATATATGAGAGAACAGATATTAACGATTATAGAGAAGAACAGCAGAATAGATCTCAAGGAACTGGCTATTATCCTTGGTGTGGAAGAAGTAGATATTGTCAATGAGATGGAGCAGATGGAGAAGGAAGGTATCATCTGCGGCTACCATACGCTCATTGACTGGGAAAAGACAAATGTTGAGAAGGTCAATGCATTAATTGAAGTACGTGTGACACCTCAGAGAGGACACGGATTTGACAGCATTGCAGAAAGGATCTATAAATATCCGGAAGTACATGCTGTATATCTGATATCCGGCGGCTATGATCTGCTGGTAAGTCTGGAAGGAAAGACTTTAAAGGAAGTGTCCAATTTCGTATCCGATAAGCTGTCTACTCTGGATTCTGTGTTGAGTACGGCAACTCATTTTATCCTTAAGAAGTATAAGGATCATGGCACGATCCTTGGCAAGAAAGAAATTGATGAAAGGATGCAGGTGACACCATGAGAAATCCTTTATCAGATACGATCGTACAAATAAAACCATCAGGTATTCGTAAATTTTTTGATATTGTCAGTGAAATGAAGGATGCTATTTCACTGGGCGTTGGTGAACCGGATTTTGAGACACCCTGGCACATCCGTGATGAGGGTATTTATTCTCTGGAAAAGGGCAGAACCTTCTATACATCCAATGCGGGCTTAAAAGAACTGAAAATAGAGATCTGCAATTATTTAAAGAGACGTTTTGACCTTTCTTATCATTATGAGAATGAGGTACTGGTTACTGTAGGTGGTTCCGAAGCGATCGATATTGCCATGCGTGCCATGGTAAATCCTGGTGATGAGGTGTTGATCCCCCAACCAAGCTATGTTTCCTATGAACCCTGTGCATTACTGACCGGAGCGAAGCCTGTCATTATCAACCTGAAGCATGAGAATCAGTTCAGGCTGACTGCTCAGGAGCTGGAAGAAGCAATTACGGAGAAGACCAAGATTCTGGTGCTGCCTTTTCCGAATAACCCTACAGGTGCTATCATGGAACGTAAGGATCTGGAAGAGATAGCAGAAGTGATCAAAAAACATGACATTTTTGTCATTTCTGATGAAATTTATTCTGAACTGTGTTATACCGATCAGCATGTATCTATTGCCAATATCGAGGGTATGCAGGAGAGAACCATTCTGATCAACGGTTTTTCCAAATCTTATGCCATGACCGGTTGGAGACTGGGCTATGCATGTGGACCTAAGGAGATCATTGAGCAGATGACCAAGATCCATCAGTACTGTATCATGTGTGCACCGACGACTTCACAATATGCTGCTGTAGAAGCTCTTAAAAACGGTGATGAAGATGTACAGAATATGCGGGAAGCCTATAATCAGAGGAGACGTTATCTTGTACATGCATTTAAGGAAATGGGACTGGAATGTTTTGAGCCTTTTGGTGCTTTCTATATGTTCCCGTGTATTAAGGAGTTTGGCATGACCAGCGATGAATTTGCGACCAGATTCCTGATGGAAGAGAAAGTAGCAGTGGTTCCGGGTACTGCGTTTGGAGACTGTGGAGAAGGTTTTATCAGAATCTCTTATGCGTACTCACTGGACAATCTGAAACTGGCAATTGGCAGACTGCAGCATTTTGTAGAGAAACTGCGTGCAGAACAGAATAAGTGATAGAAGGGTACTGTTACATGAATATCGTGTTACATCAGCCGGAGATTCCGGCAAATACCGGAAATATTGGAAGAACCTGTGTTGCAACAGGTTCTGCCTTACATTTGATCGAGCCTTTGGGATTTCGCCTGACAGGGAAAGAGCTCAAAAGAGCAGGCATGGATTACTGGGAGCATCTGGACGTTCGCAGATATATGAATTTTGAAGAATTCCTGGAGAAGAATCCGGGCGCTAAGATCTGGATGGCAACGACCAAGGCGAAGAAGGTCTACACAGAAGCGGAGTTTGGACCGGATGACTATATCATGTTTGGCAAGGAAAGTGCCGGAATTCCGGAAGAGATACTGGTAGATCATGAAGATACCTGTATCCGCATTCCCATGTTGGATAAAGTCAGAAGTCTTAATCTGTCCAATTCCGTAAGCATCGTACTGTATGAGGCATTACGTCAGAACAAATTTGCCGATATGCAGCTTGAAGGAGAACTTCACAGATTGGAATGGAAAAATTAAAAGTGTCATTTATTGCATTGATAAATGACAAAACAAATGAATAGGACAGATAAAATAGAGATATTTGCGTACATAATTGCAGATATCTTTATTTTTATGGAAAAAAACAGGAATAGTACTTGACGAAACTATGCAAATTACATAAAATGAAACTGTTCAAGCGGAACATGGTTGTGTGAAAAGTATAGCATTTTTATAAAAAAGCCCTGATAATTATAAAAAAGCCAGACTAAAAGCATAAAAGTGCCATTTATAGCGAATGTGAAAAAGGAAAGGATGTATTAGTAATGAAAATCCATAACATTACGGACAGAGAGTACGAAGCATATGGCAGAGTCCTGACAAAGGAATATAAAGTAGATGCTTTGATACAACAAATGGAAAAAACACCTGCACCGGATCATGTGATCTATATTGCGTCAGATGCAGAACTGGAATCTCTGGAAGAAGCTAAGGTATTACAGAACAGCTTCTATGGCGGTATGCCGATCCAGGTTGGTTATTGTAATGGTACAAATCATAAGCTGGATGCCTGCGAATATCATCGTTGTTCTGAACTTGGTGTAGCGATCACAGATCTGATATTGCTTCTTGGCAAACAGGAAGATATCACCATGGAATATTATTATGACACAGATAATATTCAGGCTTTCTTTGTTCCGGCAGGTACGGTATATGAGATGTATGCGACGACACTTCACTATGCACCTTGCAGCGTGGATGGCAAGCCATTTAAGAATATCGTCATTCTCCCTAAGGGAACGAATGCAGATCTGACACAGAAGCCACAGGATGCGGGCGAAGATCCTCTGCTTTTTGCAGCGAATAAGTGGCTGATCGCACATGAAGAAGCAAAGATTGATGGTGCTTTTAATGGGCTTAAGGGTGTAAATATCACTCTGGATTAGAAATGATAATTAATAACGTAATACATAAAAATGGAGGAATTAAAAATGATCAACATCCCAAAAATGAAAGTCGGTATTGTAGCAGTAAGTAGAGACTGTTTCCCGGAGTCCTTATCCGTAAACAGAAGAAAGGCATTAGTAGAGGCATATACAAAGAAGTATGATGCAGCAGATATCTACGAATGTCCAGTCTGTATCGTAGAGAGCGAGATCCATATGGTTCAGGCTCTCGAAGATATTAAGAAAGCAGGATGTAATGCACTTTGCGTATACCTTGGCAACTTTGGACCTGAAATTTCCGAGACATTACTTGCAAAGCATTTTGATGGACCCAAGATGTTCGTTGCAGCAAGTGAAGAGAATACACAGACGCTGGCAAGCAGCCGTGGTGATGCATATTGCGGTATGTTAAATGCAAGCTATAACTTAAAACTTCGTAACATCAGAGCATACATTCCTGAATATCCTGTAGGAACTGCTGAAGAATGTGCAGATATGATCCATGAATTCCTTCCTGTTGCAAGAGCCATTGAAGGACTGAATAACTTAAAGATCATCAGCTTTGGACCTCGTCCACTGAACTTCCTGGCATGTAATGCACCGATCAAACAGCTTTACAACCTGGGTGTTGAGATTGAAGAGAACTCAGAACTTGATTTATTTGAAGCCTTTAACAAGCATGCTGGTGACCCAAGAATTCCTGATGTTGTAAAAGACATGGAAGCAGAACTCGGTGCAGGCAATAAGAAACCTGAAATCCTTGCAAAGCTGGCTCAGTATGAAATTACATTACTTGACTGGGTAGAGGCTCATAAGGGTTATAGAAAGTACGTTGCTATCGCAGGCAAGTGCTGGCCGGCATTCCAGACACAGTTTGGTTTCGTTCCATGTTACGTAAACAGCCGTCTGACAGGTCGTGGAATTCCTGTATCCTGTGAAGTGGATATTTACGGTGCATTAAGTGAGTTCATCGGAACTGTAGTCAGTGAAGATGCAACAACTCTGCTTGATATCAACAATACAGTACCTTCTGACATCTATGATGCAGATATCAAGGGCAAATTCAACTATACTCTGAATGATACCTTCATGGGATTCCATTGTGGTAATACCACATCCAAGAAGTTATCCTTCTGTGAGATGAAGTATCAGCTCATTATGGCAAGAAGCCTTCCTGAAGAAGTAACACAGGGTACTCTGGAAGGAGATATCTTACCTGGCGATATTACATTCTTCCGTTTACAGAGTACAGCAGACTGTCAGCTTCGTGCTTATATCGCACAGGGTGAGGTTCTTCCTGTTGCAACACGTTCCTTTGGTTCCATTGGTATCTTTGCAATTCCTGAGATGGGCAGATTCTACCGTCATGTACTGATCGAGAAGAACTTCCCTCATCATGGTGCAGTTGCATTCGGACACTTTGGCAAGGCATTATATGAAGTATTCAAGTATGCAGGAGTACCTGTTGAAGATATCAACTTCAATCAGCCTAAGGGAATGCTCTACAAGACAGAGAATCCGTTTGCGTAGGTTCGTATTCAATAAAGTACATAGCAAGGGGCGCCTTTGGTGCCCCTTATCTTATATAAAAGGAGGAAGATGGTAACATGTATTATATAGGTGTTGATTTGGGAACTTCTGCAGTGAAACTGCTTCTTATGGAAGGAAACGGCAAAATTGCCAATATTGTTTCAAAAGAATATCCTTTGTATTTCCCTCATCCGGGCTGGAGTGAACAGAAGCCGGAGGACTGGTGGGAAGCTGTTAAGAGTGGATTAAAGGAGTTGGTAGCAGGGCATGATGCATCCAAGGTAGCAGGTATCAGCTTCGGCGGTCAGATGCATGGTCTTGTTATTCTGGACAAAGATGATCAGGTGATCAGACCCGCGATTCTCTGGAATGATGGCAGAACACAGGAAGAGACAGACTATCTTAACAATGTGATCGGTAAGGATAAGCTTTCCCGGTATACAGCAAATATTGCCTTTACAGGCTTTACAGCACCCAAGGTATTATGGGTAAAGAATAAGGAGCCGGAGAATTTTGCTCGTATTGCCAAGATCATGCTGCCAAAGGACTATATCGCATATAAATTATCAGGAAGCTTCTGTACAGATGTATCGGATGCATCCGGTATGCTTCTGTTTGATGTGGCACACAAGTGCTGGTCCAAAGAAATGATGGAGATCTGTGGTGTAAAGGAAGAACAGCTTGCCAAAATCTATGAAAGCTATGAAGTCGTTGGAACCTTGAAGCCTGATGTAGCCGCAGAACTGGGACTTCCAGAGACTGTCAAGATCGCAGCAGGCGCAGGCGATAATGCAGCAGCAGCAGTTGGTACAGGCACAGTCGGAGATGCTATGTGCAACATTTCTCTTGGAACCAGTGGTACGATCTTTATCTCCAGCAAGAATTTTGGTGTGGATAAGAACAATGCGCTTCATGCTTTTGCTCATGCAGACGGACATTATCATCTGATGGGATGTATGCTCAGTGCTGCCTCCTGTAATAAGTGGTGGATGGAAGAAATCTTACAGACCAAGGAATTTGCCAGGGAGCAGGCTGCGATCACAGCAGATAAACTGGGCAACAACCATGTATATTTCCTACCATATCTGATGGGAGAACGCTCCCCGCATAATGATGCCAATGCCAGAGGTACATTCATTGGCATGACAATGGATACGACCAGGGCTGATATGTATCAGGCTGTACTGGAAGGCGTTGCCTATGCCATTCGTGATTCCTTTGAAGTAGCCAGGAGCCTGGGAATCGATATCAAGCATTCCAAGATCTGTGGAGGTGGAGCTAAGAGTCCATTGTGGAAACAGATCTTTGCCAATGTATTAAATATCAAGCTGGATATTATAGAGAGTGAAGAAGGACCGGGATACGGCGGAGCGATGCTTGCAGCAGTAGCCTGCGGTGAATATGCTTCTGTAGAAGAAGCAGCTTCCAGACTGGTAAAGATCGTAGATACCGTAGAACCGGATGCAGAGATTGCAGCCAGATATGAAGAAAGATATCACAAGTTCACACAGATCTACCCTACAGTGAAGGAACTGTTTCCTAAGATCATGTAGGGAATTATGGGATTTTCTGAGAAAACAGTTAAGAGGACGTAAACCATACAGTTACGTCCTCTTTTGCTGTTCTGATAAGTATTATTCATGTGGTCTTTGGTAGAAGTGACCCGAAATCTGCTCAGTCTTGATCACATTTACAAAAGCCTTGGGATCGACTTCCTTGATCGCACTAAGTACATGCTTGCATTCTGCACTGGATACTACCGAATAGACTACCTTACGTTCATGATGTTCATAGGAGCCTTCTCCGTTCATGATCGTTGCACCGTGGTTGCACAGTTGGGCGATCGCTTCAATGACCTCTTCTGCACGGTTCGTAACGATAAACAGTGTATTCTGTTGATACTGTTTATACAGAACATGCAATACCTGTGTAGAGGTATACTGAAAGATGATCGAATACAGAGCCTTGTCCCAACC
>CAYRAW010000090.1:0-10518 GCA_964422225.1 uncultured Roseburia sp. | reverse complement strand
AATTCTGCATGGGGAAATAATATGAAAAGAACTTCTAATCACTCAGAGCAAAGGATCTTTCGTGAAGAAGTTCTAAGTTTCATATAGGAAAAATGCAAGCGTTTTTCAGTGGTATTTGAGAGCAAAAAGCTAAGTGGAAGATGGTTAAAATTATGAAAGAAGGATATAAAAATGCCTGGGATTCGGGAAAAAGTAGATGTATGTGTAGTTGGTGCAGGGCATGCTGGATGTGAGGCTGCATTGGCATGTGCCAGAGTTGGTCTGGAGACAGTGATTTTACTGTCAGTGTAGACAGTATTGCTCTGATGCCATGTAATCCTAATGTTGGTGGTTCTTCCAAAGGACATTTGGTTAGGGAACTGGATGCTCTTGGCGGAGAAATGGGCAAAAATATAGATAAAACATTTATTCAGTCAAAGATGTTAAATGTATCGAAGGGACCTGCAGTACATTCTCTTCGTGCACAGGCTGATAAGGCAGAGTATTCAAGAGCAATGCGCAAGGTGCTGGAGAATCAGGATCATCTAACGATTAAACAGGCTGAAATCGTGGAACTTCTGGCAGAGGATCTGGAGACACCGGATGGGCTGGCAACTAAGAAAATTACAGGAGTGAAGACTTATACGGGTGCAATCTATGAGGCAAAGGCTGTTATTTTATGTACAGGTACTTATCTTAAAGCCAGATGTCTGTGTGGAGAGGCGATTACATATACAGGTCCGAATGGATTGCAGCCTGCCAATTATTTGACGGATTCATTAAAGAATCTGGGCGTGGAGATGCGTCGTTTCAAGACGGGTACACCGGCGAGAATGGATAAACGTTCTATTGATTTCAGTAAAATGGAAGAACAGTTTGGTGATGAAAGAGTTGTGCCTTTTTCTTTTTCTACAAATCCTGAAGATGTACAGATCGATCAGGCTTCGTGTTGGTTAACTTATACAAATGAGAAAACACATGAGATTATTCGTAATAATCTGGACAGATCACCAATATATGCAGGTATCATTGAGGGAACGGGTCCCAGATATTGCCCGTCTATTGAGGATAAGGTAGTTAAGTTTGCAGATAAAGAAAGACATCAGGTATTTATAGAGCCAGAGGGACTGCATACAAATGAAATGTATGTCGGAGGTATGAGTTCTTCACTTCCGGAAGATGTTCAGTTAGCTATGTATCGTACAGTTCCAGGTTTGGAACATTGCAAGATGGTTCGTAATGCCTATGCGATCGAGTATGACTGTATTAATCCGGGACAGTTATATCCTACACTGCAGTTTAAGACAATCCGGGGACTTTTCAGTGCAGGACAGTTCAATGGAAGCAGTGGATATGAGGAGGCTGCGGCACAGGGAATTCTGGCAGGAATTAATGCAGGGCTTTTTGTACGCGGCAGAGAACAGATAGTACTGGATCGTTCACAGGCATATTTGGGTGTACTGGTAGATGATTTGGTAACAAAGGAAAATTTTGAACCATATCGTATGATGACATCCAGAGCAGAGTATCGTCTTTTGCTCCGTCAGGATAATGCAGATCTGAGACTCAGGGAGATAGGCTATGAAGTAGGCTTGATCTCACAGGAACAGTATGATGCTCTTCTTAAGAAAAAGGCAGATATTCAACAGGAAATTGAACGTTTGGAAAACACAAAGGTGGGAGCTAACAAGGAAATACAGCATTTTCTTGAAAGTAAAGGAAGTTCCGGATTAAAAACAGCAGCATCTCTTGCAGAATTGATCAGTCGTCCGGAGTTATCTTATGAGGCAATTGCTGAAATTGATCCCGATAGAAAACCTTTGGATGATGCTGTCATTGAACAGATTAATATTAATATTAAGTATGATGGATATATTAAACGTCAGCTTAAACAGGTAGAGCAGTATAAGAAAATGGAGAAGAAACGGATTCCAGTGAACATTGATTATGATGATGTAAAGAGTTTGCGACTGGAAGCCAGACAGAAGCTGAAACAGTTCCAACCGGTAAGTGTAGGACAGGCATCTCGTATCAGTGGTGTCAGTCCGGCTGACATTTCTGTACTTTTGGTCTATTTGGAGCATTTTCACAGTACAGCAGCTAATCAGTAGGATGAAAGGCATAGAGATATTTTATGAACGAAACAAATAATTTAGATATTTCCATTTTAGAACATGCTTTAAAAGAATTTGGGCTGACATTAAATGAAGAACAGAAAAATTCTTTTATTAAGTATTACAAACTTTTAGTAGAATGGAATTCTTTTATGAATCTGACTGCCATTACAGATTTTAAAGAGGTCTGTATAAAACATTTTGCAGACAGTCTCTCATTATGTCAGGCTATAGATTGTACCCAGCCAATTGAGGTAATTGATATTGGAACAGGTGCTGGATTTCCGGGAATTCCACTTAAGATCATGTATCCCAATATGGAAATCGTACTGTTAGATTCTTTAGGAAAAAGAGTTAAGTTTTTAAATGAAGTGATCAATGTCCTTCATTTGGATGGAGTTCGTGCAATTCATGGAAGAGCAGAAGATTACGCCAAACCGGATAGTTTACGTGAGAGTTTTGATCTATGTGTATCCAGAGCGGTTGCCAATTTATCAACACTTTCTGAGTATTGCCTTCCTTATGTAAAAGTTGGAGGCAGGTTTATTTCTTATAAATCGGAAAAAATCAGTGAGGAGAGTGTGGCTGCACAGCATGCAATTTCTCTCTTGGGTGGTGTGATCGAACAGCAAAAGGAGTTTACCTTGCCGGGGTCTGATATTTACAGAAATCTTTTTGTGATCAGTAAGGTTAAGCCTACACCAAAGAAATATCCCAGAAAAGCGGGTCTTCCGGCTAAGGAGCCTTTGACATGATGGTTGAGGAAAATAAAAATTCTTCTTTTGATATCCTGGCATTACAGGAAGCAGAAAGAAGAAGAATAGCAGAGGATTTGCATGATACGACAGTTCAGGAATTGGTTGCTCTTTCTCAACAACTGGAATTGGTTAATTTATATTTTGATAAAGATCAGGTGCAGGCCAGATTGGAGTTAATGTCTGCCAAGAAACAGATTAAGGATATCATTAATGGAATCCGTAATACAATTTATGATCTGCGTCCTATGTCATTTGATGATTTTGGATTGGAAGCATCAATTGAACGATTGTATCGTGAAACAAAAGATAAAAATGACATAAGTGTCATTTTTGATATAGAAAAGATACAGAATATAGATAAAGTAATTGAAATTACAATATATCGAATTATGAGAGAGGCCATATATAATGTATGTAAACATGCCAAGGCAACCGAATTAAAAGTATGTTTACATAATGAAGGAAATTATATCAAGCTCAAAATACAGGATAATGGAATCGGAATTCCTGAATATACAAAGGAAAATCATTTTGGTATGCAGTTTATGCAGGAAAAGGTTAAATTGTTAGATGGATGCATGAAAATAGATACTGGTGAAGAAGGTACAACGGTTTTGTTTAAAATTCCTTATCACGGATAACTTATTGGGATTGTAGTTGAATCATTTGGGGTTATATTAATAAGAGGAAGGATATAAGGAAAGTATGATTAATGTTTTAATAGCAGATGACCATAAGATGGTTAGAGAAGGCTTAAAGCGTATTCTCGAATTTGATGGAGAAATCTCTGTAGTTGATGAAGCAGATAATGGACAGGAATGTTTGCAGAAAATTCGTTCCTGTAAACCGGATATTGTTTTGTTGGATATTAATATGCCTGTTATGAATGGGATTGAAACTCTTGAAGTTATACGAAAGAAAAAACCCAAGACAAAAGTATTAATTCTTACTGTACATAACGAGATTGAATATTTACTTCGAGCAGTGGATATTGGAATTGATGGATATATTTTAAAGGATTCCGATTCACAGGAACTTATCAGAGCAGTTAACTCAGTTTATTCGGGAGAGAAATTTATACAGCCTAGTCTGATTCCACTCTTAAATTCTAAATTAATTGCCCGGGATTTGGATGCGGAAAAAATGGATCGACTTTCTAAACGAGAGATAGAAGTTTTAAAGTTAGTTGCCGTTGGTATGTTTAATAAAGAGATTGGTAAGAAATTAGGTATTAGTGAGAGAACAGTCAAAAATCATATGTCCAGTATTTTAAAAAAAATAGATTCCAGTGATAGAACACAGGCAGCGGTGTTTGCAATTCGTAATGGACTGGTTGATGTAAAATAAAGTATGAATTAGAAAGAGTATGTATATTATATATATAATATCATACTCTTTTATATTATTTGTAAATGTTTCACGTGAAACATACAGATAAAGAAAATTAAATCTGTATATGAGTAGAATAAGTGATATAATTATAAATACAGAGTGTAGCTGGAATTAAATAAACTAAAATAGCGTAACTATTCATAACCTCATGCGTAAAATCGTATCTTCTATGCTTTTCCGGATAGCAAGTTTATTTGTTATCTGCTTATTGTGGTTACTTCGCCATATAAATCGGGTCCAATATGCATGGCTCTGAATAGTTATAAAATTACACAATATAATATTAAAGAGATTATCCAAGAGGATTAATATTGAATTTATATTATATTTTAAAAAAAATTATAGACGTATGAATTGAATTACTTAGATATCTATGCTCAAAATAATAACATTTACATAATGTTTCACGTGAAACATAACTATTTAACGTAAATAAAACGACAGAATCTGTAAAATTTCTAGCATAACACCTCTATTAGTGATATAATCAAAAGGAGAGTAGAAAAAGAAAGGAATACAGTAAAAAATGGGAAGAATCATAGCAATAGCTAATCAAAAAGGTGGAGTTGGGAAAACTACAACATCTATCAACTTGTCTTCTTGTATTGCAGAAAAAGGGAAAAAGGTATTGGTGGTAGATATAGATCCACAGGGCAATACAACCAGTGGTTATGGAATTGAAAAAAATGATCTCGAGAATACCATTTATGAATTAATGCTGGGAGATTGTTCTATTGAAGACTGTATTATAAAAGATGTAATAGAAAATATATCTATATTGCCATCTAATGTTAATCTGGCTGCTGCTGAAATAGAACTGATTGGCATTGATAAAAAAGAATATATATTAAAAAATGAAATTGACTGGGTAAAAGACAGATATGATTACATAATTATTGATTGTCCTCCGTCTTTAAGTTTACTTACAGTTAATGCAATGACAACCGCAGATTCCGTATTAGTTCCAATTCAATGTGAATATTATGCCTTGGAAGGTTTAAGCCAGTTGATCCATACCGTAAATCTGGTAAAGGAAAGATTAAACCCTGATCTGGAAATGGAAGGGGTTGTCTTTACAATGTTTGATTCCAGAACTAATTTATCAGCTCAGGTGGTAGAAAATGTAAAAAGCCATTTGAATCAAAAGGTATATCGTACTGTAATTCCAAGAAATATCAGATTGGCAGAGGCACCAAGCTATGGTCAACCTATTAACATCTATGACCCAAAATCAGCAGGAGCAGAGAGTTATTTGGCCCTGGCTGAAGAAGTAATCAATAGAAAAGGAGAATAGCAGATGGCTGCAAGAGGTTTGGGGAAAGGACTGGATGCACTAATTCCAGCAGGAGATATAACAAAGAAGGCTGAAAAGGAAGAAGCAAAAGGCGCAGCAGAAACTGTTGTAAAAATAACAAAAGTTGAGCCCAACAGGGATCAGCCAAGAAAGAATTTTGATGAAGATGCTTTACAGGAATTAGCAGATTCAATTAAACAGTTTGGATTGTTACAGCCAATTCTGGTACAGGACAAGGGAGATTATTTTGAAATTATAGCCGGAGAACGTCGATGGCGTGCGGCTAAACTCGCAGGATTAAAGGAAGTCCCGGTTATTATCCGTAATTATTCCAGTCAGGAAATTGTTGAGATATCTTTAATCGAAAATATTCAAAGAGAAGATCTTAATCCAATTGAAGAAGCACAGGCATATAAAAGACTTCTCACAGAATTTAACCTGAAACAGGATGAAGTAGCAGAAAGAGTATCAAAAAGCAGGACAGCAGTTACAAATAGCATGAGATTGTTGAAATTATGTGATGGAGTACAGCAGATGATCATAGATGATATGTTATCTACAGGGCATGCCAGAGCGTTAATTCCAATAGAAGATGCTGAACTGCAGCTTCAGCTTGCACAGAGAATTTTTGATGAAAAACTCAGTGTGAGAGAGGTAGAAAAGTTAGTAAAAAGCATATTAAAGCCGCAGGAGGAAAAGCCAAAGAAAGAAGAAATTCCTCAGAGTCTGCAATATGTTTATCAGGACATTGAAAACAAGTTAAAGGACAAACTCAGTAGGAAAGTAGCAATATCACCTAAAGGGAAAAATGGATCGGGTAAGATAGAAATAGAATTCTATTCTAATGATGATCTGGAGAGACTGATAGAAATACTTTCAAGATAGATAAAAGGAGAGACAAATGAACAGTAATTTTTTAAGCATGATAGGAATGGCAAATGTCGATATTGGTTATCTGTTTTTAGCACTGTTAATTATATGCATTATCTTGTTAGTGTTAGTGATCGTGGCTTTTGCCCAGATAAAGTCCTTTAAGAAAAAATACACAAAATTCATGCAGGGAAAAGATGGGAGCAGCTTAGAAAAAGATATTATGGCTTTGTATGAAGATAATGTATTTATAAAAACAAATGTAGAAAAAAATCAAAAAGATATTGCGGAACTATTTACAAAGCATGAAACAGCTTTTCAGAAATTAGGACTTGTAAAATATGATGCATTTAAGGAAATGGGTGGAAAGCTGAGCTTTACATTAGCATTATTAGATGAAAAGAATAATGGATTTTTAATGAATTCTGTACATAGCAGTGATGGTTGTTATTCTTATACAAAATGCGTTAAAAATGGGGACTCGGAAATCGCATTATGTAATGAAGAAAAAGTAGCAATTGAGAGAGCAATAAAAGGTAATTCATCCAGCACGGATGTAGAATAAGAAGGGGTGCTCTTATGAAGTTAGTAACTGTTGAAGATTTAAAGGTAGGCGATGTCCTGGCAAAGGATGTCTTATTAGAAGACTATACCGTATTATTGAGTAAAGGCACGGTAATTAAGGAAGAATACATTAATAAACTTCGTGATTTATCAATTGTTACAGTATATATTGAGGATAATAAAAGTCAACCATCAAGAATCTCATTGGAAGAAATTACTATATTAAAAGATGATGTAGAAGTACAGATTAAGAATAAAGTGAGAGATATTCTGGAGCTTCATGTGTATCAGCAGACAGAAGGGTTACAGGAAATTGCTGATACTGCCCAGAATATTATATCTGATATTCTTGAAGAAGATGCAGTCGTGGAAAGGGTATATGACATCAAAGAGAGAAGTGCAGATATTTATGAACATTCTCTTACAATCTGTACGATTGCAACATTAGTTGCACTGAAATTAGGACTTGCTCAAAAAGATGTATATGATATAAGTGTAAGTTCATTATTGCATGATCTGGGGTTACGTTATCTGGTAGTTCGCTATGAAGACCAGGATATTCATCTGCTCTCGAATAAAGATCAGGAAGAATATAAGAAACATCCAATATACGGTTACACCGCCGTAAAAAATGAAGAATGGATTTCAGATACAGCAAAAGAGATCATTCTCAATCATCATGAACACAAAGATGGATCAGGATTTCCTCTGGGAACAGACATGGTATCAAGGCAATGTCAGATTGTAGGTGTATGTGATGAGTTTGACGAATTGATCTGTGGAATAGGAAAAGCAAGGGTACGTGTACATGAAGCAATCAACTGTATCAGAAATTACAGTGGAATCTGGTATGAGGAAGAAATCGTACGTACGTTCCTGCAACTGATTGCTGTATATCCTGTTGGTTCTAAGGTAAAGACAAATGAAAATGAACTGGCAGTTGTAATGCGTCAAAATGCACATTTTCCGGAAAGACCTGTTCTTCGTGTTATTGAAGATAAATATGGACAGCCGATCAAGGAAGAGAAAATTATTGATTTAGTAAAAAATACTTCCGTAGTTATCCAGGAAGTAGTAAAATAAAAAAATATTTGTAGAGGAAAAATATTAGGAGGTTTAAACCAATGATAGATATTAAGTTTTTAAGAGAAAATCCTGAGGCAGTAAAAGAAAATATCCGTAAAAAATTTCAGGATCACAAATTACCATTAGTTGATGAAGTAATTGAGTTGGATGCAGAAGCAAGAAAGACTCAGCAGGAAGCAGACAATCTGCGTGCAGAGAGAAATAAACTCTCAAAACAGATCGGTGCATTAATGGGACAGGGTAAAAAAGAAGAAGCTGAGGAAGTAAAAAAACAAGTAGCAGCAGAAGCAGAACGTCTGGAAGTTCTTGCAGAGAAAGAAAAAGAATTAAATGAAAAGGTTACAAAGATCATGATGACAATTCCTAATATCATTGATCCAAGTGTACCTATTGGTAAAAATGACACAGAAAACGTAGAAGTACAGAAGTATGGTGAGCCGGTCGTTCCGGATTTTGAAATTCCTTATCATACAGATATTATGGAGAAATTTAATGGAATAGATCTGGATAGCGCCAGAAAAGTAGCAGGAAACGGTTTCTATTACTTAATGGGTGATATTGCCAGATTACATTCAGCAGTGATCTCTTATGCAAGAGATTTTATGATCGACAGAGGATTTACTTATTGTGTACCTCCTTTTATGATCAGAAGTAATGTAGTAACCGGTGTTATGAGCTTTGATGAAATGGATGCCATGATGTACAAGATCGAAGGCGAAGATCTGTATTTGATCGGTACAAGTGAACATTCTATGATCGGTAAATTTATTGATACCATTATTCCAGAAGAAGAACTGCCCAAAACTCTGACAAGCTATTCTCCCTGCTTTAGAAAAGAAAAGGGAGCTCATGGTCTTGAGGAGAGAGGCGTATACAGAATTCACCAGTTCGAGAAACAGGAAATGATCGTTGTCTGCAAGCCGGAAGATTCAAAGATGTGGTTTGATAAATTATGGCAGAATACGGTAGATTTGTTCCGGTCCATGGATATTCCGGTCAGAACTTTGGAATGTTGCTCTGGTGATTTGGCAGATTTAAAAGTTAAATCTGTTGATGTAGAAGCATGGTCCCCAAGACAGAAGAAATATTTTGAAGTAGGTAGTTGCTCTAATTTGGGCGATGCTCAGGCAAGAAGATTAAAAATTCGCGTAAATGGTGAAAATGGAAAGTATTTTGCACATACATTAAATAATACAGTAGTTGCACCACCTAGAATGTTGATCGCATTCCTTGAAAATAACCTTCAGGCAGATGGTTCTGTACGTATTCCCAAGGTATTACAGCCATATATGGGTGGCAAAACAGAAATTCGCTAAACAATAATCAACCGGTACGGCATAAAATGAAGGAATACTTGTTTTATGCCGTATTGACAGTAAGGAAAGGCATATATGTCAGTGCATAGATATTTAAGAGCGGTAGGATTTAGTAATATTGAGAAAAGAGAACAGTTACAGGAAATAATAGGAGAAGTTGTTACCAAAACTGTATTGCAGGAAACCAGACCGGAAATGGAACAAAGTATCCGCCAAATGGGTCATCATGCAACAAAAGATTTTGTAGCAGATGGAAATGACAGACTGTATGCTGAACTCTGCCTTGATTTCGCAAAAGATGCGGGTATCTGTGTACGTGGGGAAGTCGATCAGAAAAATGTCTTTTTATATGAATATTATTTCCCTTATCTAAAAGGAAGCCGAATCAGTTCCAATGAAGATGTAACAGTAGAGAGGCATGCAGAAAAGGAATCTTATGCAGGTGTATGCGATGATATTAAAGTCGGAGTTTCATTGATCTTTTATCTGCAAAATATTGTTCCATATAAGAAATTGAAAGCAGCAGATAAACTGCCTGTAAAAGGAACAACCCTTACCCTGAGCGGGCTGTCTGTAGATGGTACAATTATGATGCCTATTAATAAAAATGAACAGCAGCGTAAAAAAGTAAAAAAAGCTTCTTCTGAACGTAATCAGCTTCTTGCTCAGGCACGTATGGGTGATGAAGATGCTATCGAAAGTCTTACTTTGGAAGATATGGATACCTATACCACAATATCAAGGAAAATACACAAAGAGGACGTTTTTAGTCTGGTGGATACTTACTTTATGCCTTATGGTGTAGAATGTGACCAGTATTCAGTACTGGGCGAAATTATTGATGTACGCAAGGAAACAAACAGAATTACAGGGGAACAGCTGGTTATTATGTCATTAGAATGTAATGAATTGGCTTTTGATGTATGTATTAACAGAAAAGACCTGTATGGTGAACCGGCGGTAGGCAGACGCTTTAAAGGCGTTATCTGGTTACAGGGTTATATTAATTTCCCATAAAAAGTATTGCATTCGTACTGAGATTTGATATAATAGAAAAGTATGATTGTTCGTATCCGTTTCCTTAGTTAAATGGATATAACGGGGTTCTCCTAAGGTTCAATAATGGTTGAGACTTATGGAAGTTG
>CAYRAW010000089.1:0-10555 GCA_964422225.1 uncultured Roseburia sp. | reverse complement strand
CGTATTTTTCACCGATTTTTTTCAGAACTTCATTCTCAAACAGACCGTTTCTTCCCTCTCCAAACGGAGCCCACGCTTCCAGTCTGATCTCATATTTGTCCATCCACTTCTTCAACTCTGTCTGCTGGTTAAAAGGATGCACTTCCATCTGATCGACCATTGGCTTTATCCTTGTAAAATTGGCAAACTCTACCATACGGTCTACATAATGGTTAGATATACCGATTGCGCGAAGATTACCTGCTTCATACAGTTCTTCCAGTGCTCTCCAGGCACCATAAGTATCGCCAAACGGCTGGTGCAGAAGCATCAGATCCAGATAATCTGTTCTGAGTTTCTCCATTGATTCCAATACGGACTTCTTGCATTCTTCATATCCAAAATGCTCGATCCATACCTTGGATGTCAGGAAAATCTCTTTTCTGTCAATCCCTGATTTTTCAATAGCAGAACCAACCTCTTCCTCATTAAAATAACTCTGTGCAGTATCAATGCTGCGGTATCCTACAGAAAGTGCATCTAATACACATCTTTCACATTCATCTTTTGTTACCTGATACACACCATAACCTAACTGTGGCATTTTCACACCATTATTTAATTCAACATATTCCATAGCTCTTCCATTCCTTTCCAAACTAATTGTCGTTTCTTATTGTTACATTATAGTTGTAGCAGACGGTAGTAACTACCGGTCAATAGTTTTTTACAGTTTTCCTCCGTATACAGGGAATGCACCGCTTTCACCATAATCTTCTATGTGCTTAAATGTCTTAAGTGTCTCCATGTCTGCATCACTTATTACAAAATCAACCTCTGCATTCGTCTTCATATGTTCCGGATTCGCCGTTTTAGGAAGTGATATTGTACCAAGCTGCAGCGTATATCTTATGCACAACTGTGGCACTGTTACTCCATATTTATCTGCAATTGCTGCAATTTCGGGCTGATCAAGTATTACCCCGTGTGCAATTGGAGAATATGCTTCAATTGCAATATCATTCTTCTGACAATATTCTACAAGCTCAAGTGGTGTGTTACTGATATGAAGAAGTACCTGATTTACCATAGGCTTTATCCTGGCAGTCTCAAGCAGACTTTCAATATCTCCGATCTGGAAATTAGATACACCGATTGCCTTAAGTTTTCCAGCTTTGTATGCATCCTCAAGTGCTTTCCATGCTGCCCTGTTTCCTTCAACATAACGGTCATCGCTCTGGTTTACCTCTACCCAGGGTTGTGGAGAATGAATGATCATCATGTCAAGATAATCAAGCCCCATCTTCTTCAATGTCTCATCAATCCCTGCTGCCGCTTCCTCATAGGTCTTTTGCTCTGCTGCTACTTTGGATGTCACAAAAAGCTGCTCTCTTGGCACTCCACACGTACGGATTCCCTCACCAACGCCTCGCTCATTGCCATATGCCTGCGCTGTATCAAAGTGTCTGTAACCGAGCTTAACAGCCTCTTTTATGGCATCAGCTACTTTATCATCATCAATGAACCAGGTTCCAAGACCAAGCTGTGGAATCTTGACACTATTATTTAAAGTTATATAATTATTGTACATTCTAGTCACCATACCTTTCAGTAATCTGCAAATTTATTTTCCTGTTGCAGTTTATAGTTTAATACCTAAAGTTAACTTTATGTCAAGGTATTTTGTTTCATTATTTATAAAAAACAGGAAGAGGTGTTCTATGTATTTTCTGAAAGATAACCTGTTGTATCACTTGTGCCTGTTCCTCTGTCACTTTTCCGCCCCTAATGCCTTAAACACTGCGTCCTCCGCACTCTGATACGGGATCAGCTGAAATGCACTCATCAGATCAGCCGGAACATTTGCAAAATCAACAAACGAGGTACTCGGGATCAGTACCTTCTTTGCGCCGCTATCCGGACATACTTGAAGCGTATTAGCAAGCTCATCTACCTTTATCATCGTGCCGCTGATTGTGATGTCACCCAGAATTGCCAGATTGCTGATCACCGGCTTTCCCAGTGCAATCGAGCAAAGGGCAACCAACGTAGGTAGTGCCAGTTTCTCGGTCATGCCGATACCCTGCAAATCCTGATAATTAATGACCGTTTCATCGTCTGAGCTGCAATACTGACCCAGCAGGAACTCAAGACATACACTGGGACATTCGCCCCTTCCTTGATTTTCTTCGTCAGGTCTTTCCGAACAATCTTACCGTCAAAGTTCTGACGGATCTTGTTCTTTATTTCTTCACGGGTGCTTTCACCCTCTGTAAATTGCTCCATCTTTCTATCCTCCTGCGGTATTAACTAAAGAAATCGAACTCATCCACCGCAAAGGCGATGTCAATCTGGAACGGCTCACGTTGCGGCATCTGCAATCCTTGTTCATCTGCAATTACCAGATAGTAAGTAGCAGTATTACTGTATTTCAGAGACTTCAGATTAAACTGGCAGCGGAAAGTTCTTTCTGCACCGTTGTCGCTGGTCTTATCTGCAATAATCTTCTGAACATCACTGATCTGCTTGCCGTTTTCATCCGTAAAGTAAACCTGATAAGTAGCCGCTTCACGGTTTGCGCTGACTGCATCTTTCTGAAAAAAATTCAGTGAGAAAATCATATTGCTGATTTTACGGTTTGCGGACAGCAAATTGACTATTACCGGCTTGGTATCATATTTCTGTTTATTACGCTTGTATTCCATAGAATCATTGCGGAGATAATGATACTCAATCACCGGAACAACCATTTCCTGCAAGCTGATACCTCCATGCACAAAGTTCATGCCACCGCCATTCATCTTGATACGGATACTTTCCCTTGGTGCAAATCCATCAAATTCCGTTTTACCACCCAAGAACTTCACAGGTAACAAGAAGTTGGGCTGTACTCCTTTCTGCATGATTGCATAGCGTCTGCCATATTCTACATCCATGCCGTTAAAGCTGGTCTTGTCCACCTTGTCATCCTCAGTCAACGGGCTATATGTATAAAGGAATCCATGGTCAGCCGTAATCAAAATATTCGTACCACCAAATTCATTTACAATAATACGCACGAGGTTCTTTAATTCTGAAATTGCCTTATCACAGGCAGAAAAAACAGCGGTGTCAGAAGTATGGCTCGCTTCATCAATGGTATCGTGATAAATGTAAACCACATCCATACCCTTTACTAGCGCACTTCGTTCTGCTCGTTTCATGGCAATGATGTCATTATATTTCAAAGCTACACTTGCCGGATCTTCTGATTTCAGAACCTTATCCCGGTAAGTGCTTGCCGTAGACTGACCATCCGCCAGAACCGTCAAAATATCGTTCCGAACTTCTACTGTCAGTTCTTTGTGTGGCAGTAACGCTGCCATACCAAACTTTGTAATAGAAGGAAAGATGCTCTGCATACTGCTGATGGAAACCTTGCTCTGTGTTTCTCTTTGAAGCTGGTCTGCCATTGCTGCGGTACTTCCAAAATCTTACCGTAAGTTTCCAGTTCAGCCGCACACACATCTGACCAGTTATTACCCAACTCACCTAAAAACCAATGCGTATAGAGTCCTTCCACTTTATCAACAACATGCTTGAACAAATCATCCAACAGAATATTGGAAGTCTCCAGACTCTTTTGGAAGCTCAGGTGGAACAAACGGTAATAAGTGTCCATCTGATAATAGCTTTCCGTATATTCTTCCCAGATGCCTTTTGCTTCTGCGGTATGGAATCCGTCAGAGTGTTCCTTAAAGAAGCTCTGCATATTCGCCACCTGCAAGATACCGTCATAGAAATTCTCAAACGGCTCATACCACGCACAGGTTCTCCGCTTTTCAGCGGTGGAAGTTATGGTATCCACATCAATGATATGGTCGCCGATTTCTGTCATCAGCTTTGTCAAAATCACTTCGTTGATGCATGGGAAACACTCGGTTCCCGCCAGATCATCCACCGTCAACTTCTCAAATCGCTGATGCAGATGGGCTTCATCTTCAACATACCGTGCCACATCATATAACTGCTGACTATCCTCGCTATGAAGCCATTCAGAAATAAAATCGTAACAATATGCCTGATGCGGCATAGAAATAAAACTATCCAGTCCGGCGAGATATTCCTGCCGCATGGTACGGGTAGCGGCGGTCAAAAGCAAATGAATTGCCAGCCGTCCAAGGTCTGGTTCTTCCTCTGCAAATCCGCAGCCCTGGCGAACCATCGCCCAAAATGCACCGTCAGCATGATATTTTATGAAATCCTGATAAACAGTATTGTTCTTCAAATCCAGTCCGGCACGGAACACACTGCGGAGAATCATATTCGGCTGTGCGTCTTTTAGTCCGCAAATTGCCGCCATGACAGCCATGTGCAACTGTGCAGGCGTTGCAGGAACTTTATTCTGTGTGCTGACTTTCAATCGGCGGTCTTTCGCATTGAAATAAGCACGGTAATTCTTGACCTGCTTCCGCATGACCGGATTCGATGCAAGACCCATCTCATCCATCCAGATGGAAATCAAGTCTGCCCGGAACTCCTCACTGTAAAGCTCCACATCCAAAAGCCAGTTATCATCCGGGCGGTTATATGCTAAGGGGCTGTAAACCAGATAGTTTGTGGTCAGATCATCTACCGAAAGTAGTTTCTTCACAGAAAACACATTATTGCCAGTCAGAGCAATCACCTTTGCATTTTCCAAAACTACTTCATCCAGCTTATCCTCAAATTCCTTATCTTCATCGTACCAAAAGATGATACGACGCTGATAAAACTCCGTCAGAGGAGCCGCAAACCTGCGGTTTAAGTCTTGTATTATTTTGTCTGTATCCATGCTGCTCCTCCTACCTTATAACTGTCCAATTAGCTTTTCGCTTTGTTCCGCTCTGTACCAATATACCTTTTTCCTGTAAAGAAACAAACATTCGAGAAACCGTTCTTTTCGACACACCTATCTCCTCTGCATAATATGCCTGTGTTGCAGACGGATTTTTCTCTATAATCTGCAACAATTTTTCGATCTGTGCCTGTTCCTTATTAAATGGCACTTCAACGCCATTAGTGCCATTAACGCCATCTTTAACGCCATCTTTAGTGTCATTGGCGTTAATCATGGCGTTATTTGTATCAACCTGACCTCGATAAATATTGATACGTAAATCAACTTCGCCACCAATAAACTCCGGTTCCCGCAGTCCGGCAGCTTTTACTTTATCAATAATTCTCGGAATGCCACTTCCCCAATGCTCGATCAGGTTCATATAAGCAAACGCATGGGCGAGGGCTTCATTTCTGATTTTGGAATAGCCTTCTTTCATACGCTCCATAGTTTGTCCCATTGGCAGCTTTCCCGGAGAAGTAATTTCCAATCGGTTGTCATATACCGCAACCTGTATTGTGCCATGATCCAGATAACTACGATGTACCATCGCATTGATAATCAACTCACGAATGGCATCCGGCGGAATCTCATAAATATCCTGCCGATAAATTCCTACAATGGTAGCACCCAAATGAATATTTCTCAGAACAAACTGAAATGCTTCATCTATCTGCTTCCAAAGCGGACCGGTATATTCTCTACGGTCAACAAATACCGCTTTCGTTGTACCTTTGAACACGCCACATTGCGTTGCAACATGAAGTCCACCGTTACCTGTCAAAATAGCAAAGGCATTGGACGGATAATCTTTTCCATCACGCTCAATCAAAACACCCCAGGAACGCAGCTGCTGTCTGCCGACATCTTTGATAGATGCTTTCTGTTCCTCATTATGGGCATTCTTGACTGCCTGTTCTTTCATTGCCTTGCAAAGAGAATCAATATCTTCATCCGTGATATTCAGTCCCGTACACAAAGCCTGATCGTAGTAGCGGTTACTTCCCTCAAACAGCAACTCCTTTACCATATACTCGTCGGCAACACGGGTAGTTCCGGCAACACGGACATATACACCGCCATCTCTGCCAAGGGATTTGATATAATATGGACGCTGTCTGCCCTCAGAAACCTCTGCCACGATAACAGTTTTACCCTCTACCGTCTGTAACGTAATATCCGGGATGATTGCCGGTTCACAGCTGTCTGATACGGCATTGGCAATTGCATCCATTTTCTTGAACACATCTTCCTTGTCAAAGCCAACAACTTCTCTGGTTTTATCGGCAATTCCGAAAATGATTTTCCCTCCGGTTCCATTTGCAAAGGCAACCACAGACTTCATATATTTGATACTTTTCTCCGGCAGGTTCTCTTTGAATTCCACATTCTTTGATTCTCCTGCAAGAATTTCTTCTATGGTCATCATAACACCTCGCTCTCTGCTGATTTATATCTTGCAACTGATGTTCAATTTGCCACTATTTCTCAATATTATCTGTATTTACTCTTCTTGAAATCATCTTTTCAAATTCAGTTCCCCAATTTTTCAATTCTTTTGGGAACGTATTCAGATTGTCAAAATCAATCATTTTGTAGCACCTCATCACGAATAAATACTAAACTTAAATTTCAGTTATTGGCAATTTTCCAGAACCTTCTCTGTATATTCCTGTCTTAATTCCTCTGCCAAATATGCATCGCTCATGCAGTGCATATCAGAAACACCGTCACGGATCAGCTCATAGACCTGGGAATGATAAAAGAAATCCAATGCCGCATCCAATGAAAGTCCCTGCTGTTTGGCAAAGCACTCAATAACACGGCTATATTTTTTCTGAAGCAAAATCGGATTCGCTGTCATAGTGTTTCACTCCCTTCAAAATGCAGCAGAGACAGTGCTTTCTCTGTGCGGAAACATATTTGCAGGTTCGGCTTTTCATAACGCAGACGGTTGATCGCTTCCGTTTTATCAATCAGTCCGTCAAAGAACAGCTCCACGGTATTAAACACCTTATCATTGGCAACACCGCCAACAACAAGGTCGTAATCCGTCGAATCTTTTCCGCTACGGCAGTTCAGAATAAAATCCAGCCATTCTTCGGAATAAGAATCGAATTTCAGTGTTTTCAGTTCAGCTTCCCGTTTTTCATCATATTCATACCCGGAGATAATACCGTCTTTCCCACGACGTTTGAACTTGCCGCACCACTTCGCCGCCTGTTCATACAGTGGTGTGACATAGAAGCCACGCCCGAAGTCTACATTTGGGCGGGAATGAACCAAATCCGGCTTTGCAATCTCTAAGAAAGAACCATGATAGAGAATCATACTTCCACACCCCTTTCTTTCATCACATCAAGGAGGTCATCAACGATATATTCCCGGCTCTGGGTATGTAGCACTTCATATTCCGGCACAATATAACCATTCAGAATATCGCTCTTTTCGGTAAATGCCTGATAGACACGCTCTGCATCCACCCCCAGCTTTGCCGCTACATTTTCAATGCAAAATACAGCAAACTCCAGCTCACTGTAATTTTTGATTTTTTCATCCGTCATCATACACAATCCCTCCTTACTTTATTTTAGCCAAAACATCCTGGAAAATTGCATCATTCTTCTTCACGCCATCGTCCAGATCAATAGAAATCTTCCCTTGCCTTCCAGAAACTCCGGTTTCTGGATCAATGCCCGAACTTTATCCAGGCGCATCTTTATATCACTCATCAGGCTACCTCCTATGAAAAGCAATTAAACGCTGGCAGTATCGCCGTATCGCCATTGCTTCTGATGGCATTCTCCAAAACAGGATGCAGCCATACTGGATTCAAATGATCTGCCCCCCGATTGTCGAGATATTCTGTTTCGACAAGCACTCTGGCAATGATCTGTTTTAACTTTGTTATTGTGGTATCGCTCCAGGAAGCTACGGTATCATTCTGTTCCTGTAAACGCATAAAAAATGTATTCAAATCTATCTTACCAAAAGACGTGTCCCTTAATCTGTACTTCTCGCCAATGACGGTCAGCATAAATTCCCAGACCAGTCGGCTCTGCTTCATCAACGCATACAGACAAATCTGTTTTGCCACATCCGTCGGCTGTGAAGCAATCGCAGAAACCAGAGAATCATCTTCCAGTGCATGAAGCCGTTTGATGCAGGATTTCGCCATGCGTGTGATAGATTTTTCCGTTGGGTACTGGAAAAGATTCTGCTCTACTATTTCTTTAACAATCGCATCATCTGAATTTCCTTCTGCCATTAGCTTTGCGGTAGAACGCATCTCGTAGAAAAGGAACGGTTCTCTGGTCAAAGACGCAATATAAGGATAAGAATGATCCATACTACCGTACCTCCTTACTGTTCCTCTTTTTTATCAGGAACAAATTCCATGATGTCTCCAACATCACAATTTAACACCGTACAAATCTTTTCTATTACATCCATGCTGACATTTTCATCTTTGGACAGCTTTGACATTGTTGTCGAGCTGAAACCGGTCTGTAACCGTAAATCTTTTTTTATCATGTCTTTATCAATCAGCATTTTCCATAGCTTTTTATAGCACACTGCCATATTGTCACCTCTCACAATCACTTCTGTCTAAAGCTCAGTATTTATATTACTTCCCCTATCATAGCATAAAAGTGTGAGTAGTACAATCAGGATACCAAATTTTCAAATTCTCGCTTTACGAACTCACACTTCTAATTTGTATTTTTAAAAAATTTACGAGTTCTTCTTTTCCTTACTACTGTCATGCTGAGATTTTCTCTCTTCGATCATCTTCACGAACCATTCCACCATTGCTGAAATGAAAGAATATCTGGCTCTCTGCCTCGAAGGGGAATCCTCTATTCCCTCCAGAAAAGATATTCTTGCGCACAAAAAAGAAGCCCTGCTCCAATCTATCCAAAAGCTTCAGGAAGCTATTGATTATATAGACCGGAAACAGAACTTCTATGATGATGTTTTGTCTGGAAAAGCCAAATATTACAGTAACTTAATTGGTCACTCTAAGTCTAAATAACTGCCAGATAACCTGTTGTATCACTTGTGCCTGTTCTTCTGTCACTTTTCCACCCGGCATGCCAAATGTATGAGATACCGGAACTCCTAAACCTTCGGGACTTTCATTAAAAATATATGCATACAGCAGACATGCCGCAATATAATTTCCTATATTGTTCTGATGTCCATAGTCTCCACCTTTTTCTGGAGATATATAAGGGTTCACCGAAAGTCCACAACGTTTTCTAAGTGCTGCATATCCCAGGCATACCGGCAGTACATCGGTATCTTTACCCAGTTCTTTTGCCAGATACTTATACCACTTTGCATTTTCATCTGCCATTTCTTCACTGGTCAGTGTCAGCAGGAATTTCTGCCCTTCTTTGCTGTAAACATCTCCTTTTTTGCCAGGCTTCCAGGGCTTTGGTGACATACTCTGAAGGAATCCATATTGATAGGCATGTGGAGCCCAGAGAAGCATCCGTCCTGCTTTTCCCTGTACTTTCTCATGTAAAAGCCTGGCCCCTTGCAGCATCCGCTGTCTGTATTTATAGTCCGTTGCCCCAACTTCGCCGCTATAGGTTTCCACTGCTTCATTACTGTTTCCGGCTACAATAAAATAGTCATAATATTCATTGCCGCTAATCAGCTTCTCGCATTGCTTTGCCCGCTCTTCACCGCCTTCTACCAGACCTGCATAATGTGCAATTCCTGTTCCACCCCAGTAGCTGTAAGCTATTCCTGCATTCCATCCACCCATTTTGGCTAATTCCCGAAAATAATAATAGGAACTGTCCCACAATCCTGTAAAGCTATGACCACAGAATGCTATCTTAGGACCTCTGGCAATAAAGCTGATATTTACCTCTACTGTATTTTCCTTCAATCGAAAAGTGATCTGTTTTCTCCACTTTTCATCAGAATCTGTGTCAGGCCATACCAGCGCATCATGAGGCTCTCCTTCATAAATTCCCGTATCTTCCCGGAAAAGACTGGTATCTATGTTTTGAAGTTTTCCCTCGTAATATCCAAAGGAATGAAATTCCTGCCGTTTAACCCCTGTCTTTTCCTGATGTTGCTTTTCTGCCCACTCAGAAAAACTATGGATCGTATTGATATGATAAGAGCGTTCTTTTTCGTCTTCCAGTACCTGAACATCTAATTCATTCAGTTCAAAGGAATTACTGTTATAAATCACGACACCTCTTTCAAACTTATCAAGTCTTACCTGTATCCCATATACTTTGCTTTTTCCTGTCATATGTTTATTACCTGCTTATTTAATGAATCCAACCTGCTTACTGATGATTTCTATCTGCTCATCTTTTTTCTGATCATACTCTACTTTCTTCTCTTCAAAATAGTTCCTTCCATAAGAGTCAATCGATACGATCAGGGGACCAAATTCTTTTACATGACAATGCCATAAAGTCTCCGGCATTCCCAGATCTTTCCACTGTGCCTCTACGATTTCTTCTACCTCGACAGCCGCTACTACAGCATTTCCTGCTGGAAATACGCAATGAATCGCACCGAAATCTTTACAGGCTCTTTCCGTATTTTCTTTCATTCCACCTTTACCAACGATGACACGGACACCGGTAGTCTCTACGAATTCGTATTCAAACTTTTCCATTCTCATAGAGGTAGTCGGACCTACAGAAACTATCTCGTACTTCTCATCTCCCAGAGGACGGATGA
>CAYRAW010000088.1:0-10559 GCA_964422225.1 uncultured Roseburia sp. | reverse complement strand
ATAGCCTTTATACTGATTGGTGCAGATAAGGAGCATAACCCCGCCAGAAATGTAGATAAGATACTCATATTGGCATATGCAATGTTTGCAATTATGGAGAATTATATTATTAATGCGGTGCTGTGTTTCCCCGCATTGTTTATCGGTAAATATTTGTTTGAACTATATGATAAAAAGAAAGCTGAGGAGATAACATGAAGGTTAGTATTATCATACCTGCATATAATCTGGAAAACTATATAAGTAAGTGCCTTCAGGCTGTCTGCGCCCAGACAATGTCGGCTGCAGACATGCAGATCATTGTTGTAGATGATGGTTCCACAGACGCAACACCGCACATATTGGATGAGTGGAGCAGCAGGGACAACAGAATAGAAGTTATCCACACACCGAATCAGGGTGTGTCTGCAGCTAGAAATATCGGAATACAGAAGGCAGAGGGAGATTACATATTCTTCTTTGATGGCGATGATTTTATGGAATCGGAGACTTGTCAGGAGCTATATGATCTAGCAATGGAACTGGAGGTGGATACCGTTATATACGGATACTATCGTTACGAGGACGGTCAGATCTTTGAAACCTGTTATCCACGTTTTGAACAGAAGCTGTATACAGGTGCAGAGATATTAAGGGATGTCGTTCCGCAATTTGTAGGTCTGTCATATGATAAGATTAATGCATGGTTACGAGGTGAGGAGAATTCATTGTATGTAGAGAATCCTGCTCTTTGGCGTATCATGGTAAAGCGCCAGATCATTGTGGATAATCAACTGAAGTTTGACACACGGTTAAAAGTGGGTGAAGATACGGTGTTCATATCCGAGTATCTAAGCTGCGCTTCCAGATGCTATGTGCAGCAGAAATGTTACTATTATCTGGTAACCAGACAGTCTTCTGCAATTTATGTATATGAGAGAAAAGCAATGCAGAAGTTGCGTGGTAAGATGAATCTGCTGGATGGAAGAATAGATCTGACCACCAGGATAAAACAGCGCACAGGTCAGGATATAACAGACAGTTGGGGAGGAATTGTAGTTATGTCTGCCGTACAGGCAGGCTTTATGATGGCAGCTCCAAATCTGGATTATAAATGGTGTGAGAGATACCATGCATACAAGAGATATGTCACAGATCCCAGGGTCATAGCATTGATAGAAAGGTATAAAATGGAAAAAACCGGAGGTGTAAAGCGTATTCCGTTTATCCTGTTGAAGAAAAAACGATATGGATTGCTGTATTTGGCAATCTGTATCCTTAATCTGACACATTTTGAATTTTCCAGAAACTGAGGTAAGAAGAATCGTGAGAATAGCTTTTTTGAACCTATGCCATACAGATGCGCCTATTGTGGCCAGAGCAGCAGACAAATTAACGCAGAATCCTGATTTTGATATGTATATTCATGTAGATGCTAAGAGCGACATACAACCGTTTATGCAGCTCCTGCAAGATAATGAACAGGTGCATTTTTTGGATAACAGGCAGAAAGTGTACTGGGGCGGATATCATGCAATCATAGCGACTTTTGAACTGCTTGAGGCAGCTCTTGCAAGCGATAGGAAATATGACTATGTAGTGATACTACAAAATCTTGACTATCCGATCAAATCAAACCGGTATATTGAACAGTTTTTTACCCAAAACCGTGGAACGGAATATATTCGTGGGTGCCACATCGCAGGTACTAAGGACTGGCATTTTGCAGAAAAATATAAGATATACAATGACAGGGATAAGGATTTCTACCTGACCAATACCTCCAGAATCAGAAAATATCTGTGGGATGGGAGAAATGCATTCAGGAGTATCAGCACCATCGGCTTTCGTGGAGTACATAAGGAGAATGGAGAGAAACTGGAACTGTATTATGGAACCGCCCAGTGGGCAGTAACGAGAGAATGTGCAGAATATATGGTAAACTTCTACCATACACATCCGGGATTTAACCGGAGAATGCAGCATATTAAATTTCCTGACGAGGAGTATTTTCACACTGTGGTACATAATTCCCCGTTCAGAACGAAATGCTTCAAATATGATGAACCACCACAGCGCTGGTTGGTTAATTGGAGAAATATTCATTATTTCGAATTTCCGGATGAGGGTGTCGTTACTTTCACTGAGAAAGATTTTGATAAATTAATGGCATTGGATGAACTGTTTTGCCGGAAAGTCCGTAGCGGTTACTCTGACAAACTGTTGGATATGATAGATGAGGCTACCAGATAAAGAGGTTATAGTGATAAGAAAATGTGTATCAGTTATTATTCCTGTCTATAATCAGGAAAAAGTAATAGAAAGATGTATCAATTCCGTATTGAACCAGACGTATAAGGAATTGCAGGTAATCGTGATCAATGATGGCTCAACAGACAATACGGAGAAATTGCTCATGCCATATCTGAATCGTGATCCACGGTTGGAAATATATCATGCTGATAATAAGGGGGTGTCTGCTGCTAGAAATTATGGTCTGTCGCTGGTCAAAGGAGAATACATACAGTTTGTAGATGGTGATGATTATGTATCAGAAACACTGGTAGAAGACATGGTAACAGCTTTGGAGACAGTCCATGCAGATATGGGAGTATGTAATTATTATAAACTTATGGGCAAATGGACAGTTCCAAACCGTGCATTAGACAGACCGGGAGTTTATCCTGCAAAAGATTATTTGGTTCGTACTATAAAAGACCCAGGACATCATTATTATGGTGTGACATGGAATAAAATCTATAGAACACAGATAATTCGTAACTATAAAATTCAGTTCGATGTTGGTGTTACACTTGGGGAAGATTTTATTTTTAATCTGGACTATTGGAGCAAATGCAGCATCGTCCGGGTAATATCTGAGAAAAATTACTATTACAACAGGACAAACCAAACGTCTCTTTCCTTCTGCAGAAGTCCGGAATTACAGGATTGCCTGAAAGAATATGATAACAGAAAGAAAATTTTTGCTCATTACATAGAAATTATGAGGCAGATAGACCAGTTAGAAACAAGCTATCAGGATATATATTTTTACTGGTTCGTATTTTATATACGCCAAGTGGATGCGTTTAAGAATAAATATACGTCATGGAGTGCGCAGAACATAGAACAATGGCACAATATCCTGAACAACGATGCATATGTACAGGAAGCACTGCATGTAGTGAAACAATCCAAAAGAAAAGCATATACCATAAGGTATATTATAGGCCAGAGAATAAAGAATTGTGTGAAGAAATTTATGAGCTGATAACTGCAGATTCTCGGAGTGATAAGATGGAAGCAAATGTAAAAGTAAGCGTAATAGTACCAATATATAAGGTTGAAAAATATCTGGAAAGATGTATAGAGAGCATACGAAACCAGACCTATTCCAATCTGGAGATACTGTTGGTAGATGATGGAAGTCCTGACCGATGCCCACAGATGTGTGACAGCTATGCACAGGCTGATGACAGGATTATTGTAATCCACAAGAGAAACGGAGGTCTGTCAGATGCCAGAAATGCCGGAATCGAGAGGGCTTCCGGAGATTACCTGATATTCGTGGATTCAGATGACTGGATTCATAAACAATTTGTTGAGGTCATGGTTGAAATGATCGAGACTGGGCATGTCCGTATGGCAGTATGTGGATATCAATATGTCTATGAAGGAAACGAGTATCAGGACACAGAATCTGAACTTCCTTCCCTGCTTATTCAAGTCAGGAAGCTCACTTCGCTGGAAGCACAGGAAATGTATTTTGCTGATGATTTCCTGAGAACAACATTCACAGTTGCATGGAATAAAATATATGCCAGAGAACTGTTTCAGAATATAAGATATCCTCAAAGAAAACTGCATGAGGACGAGTTCACAACATTTAAACTGATTCATGAAACAGAAGAGGTATGCTTCTTAAATGTACCGTTATATTATTATTTGTCCAGAACGGACAGCATTATGGGAGATTTCAAATCAAGCCGATTTGATATCTTTGCCGGATACATGGAGAAAATAAAATATTTTTCCGAATGGGGACATTGTGAGCTTGCGGTAAAAATACTGTTTCATGCTATGCATATGCTGATGCAGTTTGTTGAATGGACCAGGGAAGCAGGCTTTGATGGACACAGCCGGATTGCAGATAATAGGTATGCTTTGCAGAAAATGGTGCGACAGTATGGCTTAAAGAAAAATTTCACTGTGATACAGCGTTTGGATTACTTCCTATTCTGTATTTCCATAAATTGGTATTATAAAATATGGAAGTATAGCAGACATAAATAAAAGGTAAGGTGATTATATGAAGGTTGGAATTATATCTATGCAGAGAGTTGTAAATTATGGCTCTTTCTTACAGGCATATAGCTTAAAGAAAAACATAGAAAATCTGGGAGCGGAAGCAGAGTTTATTGACTATCATACAGAACCTCCCATAGTGAATGCCCAGTCAGGCATAAAACTTAGAAATCCTAAGGAAATCATATCTAAGCTGCTACCACCATATGGCTTCAAAAAAGATAAAATGAGCCGATTCTATAGAGGTATGTGGGAAGTGGAACAGGATTATACTCATAAAATGCTGCCTTTGTTGAATATTGATGAAGAATATCATTATAATACGAAAGTTGATTTGCTGGTCATTGGAAGTGATGAAGTATTTAATTGTCTGCAGACAAATGAAACAGTTGGCTATTCCCGAGAATTATTTGGCTCAAATGGTAATTATGACTGCTTGATCTCTTATGCGGCATCCTTTGGAAATACCAATAAAGAAGGTCTGGTCAAATATGGCATCTATGACGAAGTAAAGGAAATGCTGCTGAAATTCCGTTCACTGTCTGCTAGAGATAAGAATACATATGATTTACTGCATGAGATGACAGGTGGAAGCATCAGTAAACACGTAGACCCTGTTTTCCTCTATGACTACAGCACAGAGTTGGAACAGACTGAAGTACCGCTGGACAATTATATTGTTGTGTATGCATATGATTGCCGTATTAAAAAAGAAGAAGCGAGGGCAATCAGAAAATTTGCATGCGCACATAACAAAAAGATAGTTTGTTTATGTGGGCCGCAGAGATATCTCGATGGGTATCAGCCATTGAATGCATTTGAAGTTCTGGCGTATTTTAAGAAGGCAGATTATGTGATTACTGATACTTTCCATGGAACTGTATTTTCGATAAAGTTCAATAAAAATTTTGTGACATTTGTACGTGGTGGACATGGGGCAAACTATGGAAACAGTGAAAAGCTGTATGACCTGTTAGAAACCTTTGGATTAAAGAGCCGGTGTGTTACGGATTTAAATAAGATGGCAAATATATTAGAGAATAAACCGGATTATCAATCTGTAAATGATAAAATTGCGATGGAAAAACAAAGAAGTATAGAATATCTTAAAGAATATGTATGCAGGGAAGGTTGATAGAAGTGAAATTGTGTGAGCAGGGAAAATGCATAGTATGTATGGCTTGATCTAATGCTGCTAAAAAATATAAAGGAGTTTCAGGATAAATATGCAAGAAGAATATTTATTATCAATTATAATTCCTGTTTATAATGCCGAGAAATATCTAGAGACGTGTTTAAATTCGATTGTTGCTCATATTTCAGATTACAAGGTTCAAGTTATAGCGGTTGATGATGGAAGCACAGACAATTCAGCAAATATATTGCAAAAATACAAAGCCAAGTATGGAATTACTGTGGTGTCTCAAAATAATACAGGTGTATCGTCGGCAAGGAATGCAGGAATTGAAGAAGCAAAAGGAAAGTATCTTACATTTGTTGATTCTGATGATATTGTTTTGGAGTCTTTTTGGAATGACATATATACATATAAGGATTCTCAAAATGAAATGATTATATACGATTATGTTGATGTTGATAGAAGAGATAATGTTATTCAAGAAGTAAACGTTACAGAAAATATAAATGATATAAACGATGTCAAAAAGTCTTTTTTAGTAGATCATCTGTTTAATACCTGTTGGGGAAAGGTTTATTTGACCAAAATTGTAAAAGATAATCATATTCTGTTTCCTGTAGGTATGAGTATGGGGGAGGATATGTTATGGATGGCACAACTGATTGACGCTATTCAGGCAATTGGTTGTGTAAACTGTTATGCATATGGATATCGTCAGAATGGTAATGGTGCAATGGTGCAGCTTCGAAAGGCACTTACTCCTGAACGTGTTGATGAATTGGTAAAAGGAATAGAGAGAAAATCACAAATTGGTCAGAGTATGAACTGGACAAAAGAATTAAGAGAAGAATTTTATCAGAATTACGCTAATAAAAGTGTTGCAAGGATTAATTTTGCAATAAAATCATCTGATGATTTCTGCAACTTGAATAACCAGATAAATAGCTTTTTGGAGAACAGTACGATACATGAACTGTTCAGTAATACAATCAATAGTAAATCAATAAATAAAAAAAGAAGAATTATTTGCTTAATATTGCAGCATAAAATATCAAGAAGAGTGTATATCAGAATTAAATATATGCTATATAAATAAGTTGTATTGAGGAGAGTGAATATGAAAGTTGGAATAATATCTATGCAGAGAGTTGTTAATAATGGCTCCTTTCTTCAGGCATACAGTTTAAAAAAGATTATAGAAAAAATAGGTGGAGAAGTTGAATTTGTTGACTATAAGCCAGGAGAAGTTTTAGTTGATATATCAAATAAAGCGGATGTCGATAAGCTTAATATTGTAAGTAAAATTACAGACAGAATAATACCACCATTGAAAGTTTCAAAGAAAAAAATGAACCTATACTGGGATCAATATAAATTAGTTGATAAACAATACAGGGATAAAATGTTGCCCTTGTTAGGTGTTTCGAGTCTTAAAAATTATAATCCGCAATTAGATTTACTTGTAATTGGTAGTGATGAGGTGTTTAATTGTCTGCAGTCTAGCTCGGAGGTCGGTTATTCTAGACAATTGTTCGGTGCGGGCATTCAGGCAAAGAATATTATTACTTATGCTGCATCATTTGGCAACACTGTGGAAGAAGGACTGAAAAGGTATGGAATTTATGATGAAATTTCAAGTTTTGTAGGTAGATTTGCCGGAGTGTCAGTTCGTGATATGAACACATATAATATACTTGCAAAGATGTCAAAGCAAGAAGTAAATAAAAACATTGATCCTGTATTTTTGTATGACTATGATAAAGAAATTGATGATATAAAAGTTCCTATTGATAATTACGTAGTGGTTTATGCTTATGCAAAGCGGATTTCTAAAAAGGAATCAAAAGCAATATTGAAATTTGCTAAGCATCATAATAAAAAGGTAGTATGTTTATGTGCTCCACAAAAATATATGGATGGATATTTACCATTGAATCCGTTTGAAGTGTTGGCATATATCAAAAAAGCGGACTATGTTATTACGGATACATTTCATGGAAGTGTTTTTTCTATCAAGTATAATAAACAGTTTGCTACATTTATACGAAGAGGATATGAACAAACATATGGCAATTCTGAAAAATTATCTGATTTATTAGCAACATTCAGTCTTGAAAATAGGTCAGTGCAGATTATCGCTGAACTAGAAGATATTTTATTACAACCAATTTCTTTTGGTGAAGTAAATAATAAAATCAGTATTGAAAAAAATAAGGCATTAGAGTATTTGAGCCGTTTTGTACATTAAAGAAAGCTTGGTGAATGAAATGCAATTATGTGAAGCAAAAGATTGTACAGGGTGTTTTTCATGCATGAATATATGTCCTAAATCTGCAATATCAGTAGAATGTGATAAATTAGGAAAAACTATACCCCAAATTAATTCTGAATTATGTGTAGAGTGCGGACTATGCAGAAAATCGTGTCCGATGCTTAATGAGAGTACATACAGAAAACCACAGAAATGTTTTGCTGCGTGGACAACAGATAAAAATGATCGGGTAAATTGTGCATCAGGTGGAATTGCGACAGCGTTATCACGGGTTATAATTAGAAATGGTGGAAAAGTATTTGGAGCAGCATGGACTGAAGATTTAAATCTGCATATGGATGTGGCAGAGAACGAAATTGGATTGGAGAAGTTCAAGGGTTCAAAATATGTTCAAAGTTTTGTGGGGGATTCCTATGTTAAAGTAAAGAAACAATTAAACAATGGCGAGAAGATTTTATATATAGGATCACCATGCCAGATTGATGGACTTTTACATTTTCTAGAAAAAAAATATGATAATTTGTATACAGTTGATTTTATATGTCATGGAGTTCCTCCAATTAAATATCTAATCGAATATATAAATACAATATTACATAATAAACATATAACTGATATAAAATTTAGAGATGAAAATGGCTTCCAATTGACGGCATTTGATAATAATATCTGTATATATAAATCTAGAGCATATGATGATTTATATTTTGAAACTTTTTTAAAGGGAGTTACTTACAGAGATAATTGTTATTCATGTAAGTATGCAAGACCTGAGAGAGTATCTGACCTGACAATTGGGGATTTTTGGGGACTTGATAAAAATTCTTTAAACCAAAATTATGATGGAAAAATATCAACAATACTCGTAAATACAGAAAAAGGACGTCTTTTATTGGAGGAATGTCAGGTTGAAATATATAAAGAAGAAAGACCTCTGGAAGAGGCATTGCGAGGCAATGGGCAATTGAATCATCCATCAGGCGTTCATCCGGATAGGGTAGGTTTTATGAAACATTATAAAGATGATTTCTATTCTGCTATCGGAAAAACAAGTATCGGGAAAAGAATTAGAAAAGATAAAAGAGTTAATAGGGTTAAATCTTGTGTTTTGTATAAGACAATCAAAAAAATAGTAAAACGTAGGAATAAATAAATGAATGATTTAGTGAGTGTTATTGTACCTGTTTATAAAGTAGAGAATTATTTATGTAATTGTATTGAGAGCATATTAAATCAGACATATGGTAATATGGAAATTATTTTGGTAGATGATGGCTCACCGGATGGTTGTGGGAGAATCTGTGATGAGTATACGAAAAAAGATAACAGAATACGAGTAATACACAAAGAGAATGGAGGGCTGTCAGATGCGAGAAATGCCGGAATTGAGATAGCCACCGGAAAATATATTGTATTTATAGATTCGGATGATGTTGTACATCGAAGAATGATAGAGTTTCTATATAATGGTATAGTCAAAGACAAAGCAGATATTTCAGTATGTGCTTTTAAAAAAGTACAAGCTGTAGATGATATTTTTTTCCCGGATATATGTAATCCCCATATGGCGGTAATTGAAGAAAATGATGATAAGACGGAGTATTTTTTTGAAAGCAATTATGAAGAGTTTACAGTTGCATGGAATAAAATGTACCCTATAGAATATTTTGAGAAAATACGTTTCCCAAAGGGGAAGATTCATGAAGACGAATTTACTACATATAAGCTATTAGAAAAGGCAAATAGGATTATATTTATTAAAGAACCATTATATTTTTATATTCAGCGTGGTGACAGTATTATGGGGGAAACATTTAACGAAAAGAGGTTAATGAGATTAGATGCTTACCTTGAACGCATGGAGCATTACAGAAATATTTCGAAATATGACTGGTATGAAAAAACGTTGTTTTTATATAAACTTTTTCTTGTAAGATATGCTGCTGATATTAAAAAAAATGACAATATGGATATAAAAAGTTTAACGAAATACAAAAATGAATATAAAAAATGTGTACTAAGTTCTTTGCCCAAATTAAATATTTCAATAAAGAAAAAGTGTAGTTATTTAGCGTATGCATTTTATCCGGGAATTGTCTATAGAAAATAGTTTTGGAGGATCATTAAGTGGGTAAGAAAAAGAGAATAGCAGTAAATATGATAGCACAGTTTTTGGCATTTGTAATTAATATTGCCATAAACTTCTTCCTTACACCGTATATTACTAAGAATGTTGGAAAAGAGGTGTATGGATTTGTTAATCTTGCATTTCAGACTACTGGATATGTAACTATCTTTACGAGTGCGCTTAATGCTATGGTGGGAAGATATATTACCATCAATTTGAGTAAGAAAGATTATACAAGTGCCAATATGTATTTTTCTTCTGTAATAGTAGCCAATATTATACTGGCTGTATTATTTGCAATACCATCAGCATTCATTATTTTATTTTTGGATAGTATAATAAAAATTCCCATAAATTATGTGTGGGATGTGAAAGTTCTTTGGGCATTTATTTTTATTGATTTTTTTGTTTCGTTAATAACGAATTCATTTGGTGTAGCTACTTATGCAAGTGACAGATTAGATTTATCGGCAAAACGTAATACTGAAAGAACATTTTTGAGAGCTGCAATACTAATTGTAATGTTTGCCTTAATGCCTGCAAAAGTATGGTATGTTGGATTCACACAGTTTGTATGTGGTTTCTTTATTGTGGCTACCAATATATATTATACGATTAAATTACTTCCACAGTTAAAATTTGATAAATTTTTGGTAAAATGGAAAGCAATAACAGATTTGATCAAGGTTGGTATATGGAATTCATTTCAACAGTTGACTTCCATATTGATTAATGGA
>CAYRAW010000087.1:7544-10588 GCA_964422225.1 uncultured Roseburia sp. | reverse complement strand
AGAAACCTTGGCAATCGCATCGGCAATCGAATCAATAGCGTAGGTTGCAGACATTCCGCTGCTGTCCTTTACATTCAGCCCGTAAATACCCAGACCGGTTGTATCCAGAGAAGCGATCGAGACAGATATCTTATTCGTCATATCTGCGTCAGCACCTACATGAAGACTGAAATTGAGAGCTTCCTTTGAGACAGCTTCTGCTCTGTCGAAGATAAAGTCTACAGTATCGGTTCCTACTTTGACCTGAGCGTTATCTGATGAGTCAATGGAGATCTGAGTTTTATTCGCACCTATATTATTGGCAAGAGTAAGCTCTTTTGCCATATACTCATAAGCCTTGTCAGCAGTGATAATGGAAGAATCATTATCATCTATGCCATCCGAAGTGCCTATTCCTGCAGCATCAGTATTATCTGTAATGACATTATATGTCTTGCCATTAAATTTCACTGCCGTAACATTACCTTTATTGATACGACTCTTGATCGTAGCCTTACTGATGAGATTCTTTGACTCATCCTCGTCGCCGGTATCAGCTACAATCGTGTACTGTACACCATTCAATACAACCTGGCTGCCTGTAGCCATGTCAAGAGCGGCAACAGAGCTGGCTACATTTGCAGCTGTAGTATCACCGATTGTATAGGTAACACCACCGATAGCTACGGAATCACCAACCTTCAAAGCATTGATAGTAAAAGTAGCTGAGCTGGCACCTGTTACTAATTTGCCTTCCAGACCTGCATCCTTAGCAGAGAGTTTAATTGTAATATCACTTGTACTGCCCTTTAACATGTAAAGCTCATTGAACTTTGTAGTTTCAGCGACTCTGTCGATTTCCGTCAGTAACTGATCAACTTCATCCTGTACAGTCTGTCTGTCATCTGTAGACATTGTGCCATTAGATGCTTTCACTGCCAGTTCGTTCATTCTCTGTAACATATCATGAACCTCTGTCAGGGCACCTTCTGCAGTCTGTACTGCACTGATACCATCCTCGGCATTTGCCGTAGCCTGATCCAGACCGCGGATCTGTTTTCTCATTTTCTCGGAAATAGACAGACCTGCTGCATCGTCTGCTGCGCGGTTAACTTTATAACCACTGGAGAGCTTCTCTGTAGACTTAGACAGAGAGTTTGTTGTGAGACTTAACATTCTGTTTGCGTTCATTGCTGAAATATTGTGCTGTACTACCATAATAAATACCTCCTTGTATTTGACATGGACAAATCCTTTTGCCCGTTAATTGTTTGCGAAGTAATTGTGATTAATTATTTTCGCATCCCCTATGAAATTGTATATAATAACAGGAACTGCCCTGTGCGACAGTTGGCCACCTGTTTACAGACAGTCCCTGATATTACCTGTGTTGGAAGAAGGATTCACAGTCCAACATAAAATTGTATCAATTACATATACTATATCGACAACTCTACATAATCAGTTAATAGCAGTTATGAAATAAATTTTAAATTAATTTTTGAAAATGCATTGAATATTCTGAAAATTTAGGCTATGATAGATATAGATTCAAGGAAAGAATCTCAGAAACCAAAGGAGTGGTTTCTGATATCGGAAAGGATTCGCCATATAGTGAACAGAGTATGGTATGTCATCGGATTTCCGAAGGCTTACCTTTTTTTACGAAAAAATCAAAAAATGCTATAAAGTTTACCAAGGACTTGCCGATATATAAGGTATAAGAAACCTGATCATGATAATAACCGAAAGCAGCCTGTATCAAGCAGGCGCGCCAAAGCAGGCTGCGGACGGATATTATATAAAGAAGGAATTTGGATACTCACCAAATCCCTGCAAGACAATTGAATAAGGGAACTAAGTAAGTGGCTGAAAGGATTCAGCCGCACAAAGTACAAGGAGGTATTATTATGGTAGTTCAGCACAATATTTCAGCGATGAATGCTAACAGAATGTTAGGTGTTACACAGAGTTCATTATCTAAGTCAACTGAGAAGTTATCTTCCGGTTACAAGGTAAACCGTGCAGCAGATGATGCAGCAGGACTTTCCATCAGTGAGAAGATGCGTAAGCAGATCAGAGGACTGGATCAGGCTACAGCAAATGCTGAAGATGGTATCAGTGCAGTACAGACTGCAGAAGGTGCCCTGACAGAAGTTCATGATATGTTACAGAGAATGAACGAGCTGGCAGTGAAAGCATCTAACGGCACCATGTCTTCTGATGACAGACAGACTGTACAGGATGAAGTAGACCAGTTATTGACAGAAATCGACCGTGTAGCTGAGACAACCAAGTTCAACGAGACATACCTGTTAAAGGGTGATACATCCACGAAGGAAGTGACTCTCGCTGCTAAGGATGCAGGTCTTGACGGTAAGCTGGTAGGCAATGCAACAGGTGCTACCTTCAGCGTTGCTGAATTAAAGGTCGGCGATACAGTAAGCATCGGCGGCAAGAGCTATACGATCGGAGCTGAGAAGGCTGATGTAAAGGCTTCTGTGGATGCTGCAACTATGTCAGTTGGCAGTCAGGTTACATTAAATGGTACACAGTATACGATCGCTAATGAAACAGATGATTCCAAGAATCAGATTACGCAGGCTGATATATCAGCTCGTATTGACGATGATAAAGTTACATCTGTTAAGTACAGTGGCAAGACATATAATGTAATTACAGATGCTGGCAATGATGGAGTTGATGATAATGATTCTTCCGTTATCACAGCAGATCATGCTTATGATTTAATGAAAGAAGAATTGACACTTGCCAATGATGTAGGTGCTAATAAGACAGCATCTGCAGTTGCAACAACTAAAACAGCTAATGCTAATGGTTATGTTGAATTTACAATTACCAGTGGTAAGGCTGAGACTCAGGAAGACCTTAACTTCAGCTTACATGTAGGTTCTGACGCTGATATGACCAATAAGATCAATGTAAGTATTGCATCTATGGACACAACAGGTCTGGGCATTGCAGGCTTAAATGTTAAGGACAGCACAGGTACAGCAGCTACTTATGCGATTGATTCTATCTCAGATGCTATTTCCAAGGTATCT
>CAYRAW010000087.1:0-7490 GCA_964422225.1 uncultured Roseburia sp. | reverse complement strand
CACAGAGATCATCTCTTGGTGCTGTTCAGAACAGATTAGAGCATACGATCAACAACCTGGATAACGTTGTTGAGAATACAACATCCGCAGAAAGCCAGATCCGTGATACAGATATGGCTGATGAGATGGTTAAGTACTCTAAGAACAATATCCTTCTGCAGGCAGGTCAGTCTATGTTAGCACAGGCTAATCAGTCCAACCAGGGTGTTCTTTCACTCTTAGGTTAATCTTAACCGTATATTTCTACCATAACGAATCGAGGACTATCCCAATTGGGATAGTCCTTTTTTACAAATCTATAGAATATTCTGACAATTCATGCTATAATGACTTATAAATGAAAAGGGACTTCATATTTTTAATAGAAACAGGGGAATGGGGAATATAAGAATGTCAAAGGTACCGATCAGTGTATGTATCATAGCAAAGAATGAAGAGAAATATATTGAAGAATGTCTGAAAAAGCTGCAGCCATATGGTTTTGAGATTGTAGTGGCAGACACGGGCTCTACGGATGCAACAAAGGAGATAGCATCCCGATATGCGGACAAGGTTGTAGATTTTAAGTGGATCAATGACTTTAGCGCAGCGAGAAATTTCTGTGCCGGACAGGCATCGAACAATTGGATACTGGCATTGGACTGTGATGAGTATATAGAGAGCGTGGATATACGGATACTTCGCATCCTGCTGCAGCAGAAGCCCAAGCAGGTCGGCGTGATCCGTATGAAGAATATCCAGATTAGAGAGAATGAGGAAATGGGCTATAGTGTGGATGATCTGCCCAGATTGTACAATAGAAACTATTACACGTATGATAAGCCGATTCATGAGCAGATCATTCCACTCAAGGGTAATCGGGATTCTCTGGAGGGCTTCCTGATGCCTATGGAAGTCATCCATCATGGCTATGCCATCAGCGGTGACGATATGGTAAAGAAACAGGAGCGCAATCTGGAGATATTATATGCAGGATTGCAGAAGGAACCGGAGAATCCATATTATTATTTCCAGATAGGATGTTCCCTGCAGGTTTTAAAAAAATATGAAGAAGCAGCACAGGCTTATGAGAAAGGGCTGTCCTTTCAGCCTCCGACAGACAGAACTTATGTAATTGAAATGATTACTTCACTGGCTAATGTATATTCGGATCTGGGAAGAAAAGAAGACGCACTGGCATTGATGGACAGCTATGCACCAAGCTGCAGCTATGCGAACTTTGTCTTTTGCCATGCCAATATTCAACTGGAAAATGACCAGCCAGTCAAGGCAGTCATGAATTATCTCAAAGCGACTATGATGAAGGACTCCAATACATTGGGCGAGAGACTCTTAACCTGTTATGAGCGTGTTATTGCCATTTATCAAAAGACCGGTAATGAAGACCTGGCTAAGCCTTTTGAACAGAAATACCTGGAATGCCGGGCTGAGAGAGAAAGAATCGTGAACCGGTGATCCCGAAACATAAATAGCCTGCTCCAAAGAATTTCTTTTGGTTTCAGATGACATAATTGTATATACAATTAATAAAATTATGTTGACAAATTCTGTAAATAATAGTATGCTAACTATAAAGCAACAACGAATATCGGTATCGAATATGATTGGATAAGGTTTGAAAAGGGGAGGTTAGTATGCTCGTAACAAATCACATGGAAGTCAGCAAGAAGCCGGGACAGAATTACACAGCAGCATTATCCAGGGAGGAATCCGGCGCGAAAGTTCAGGAGCAGACTACTGCACAGGCAGCAGACAAAGAAATCAAGGTAGAAATATCAGATGCAAACAGCAGAAGTACAGTATTATCAGACGTAGAACTTCAGTCAGCCCTGGAGAATGTACTCGCATCACAGAGTAATGTGTTGGACGTAGAACAGGCGGATGACATGATCCGTGCCGCTAACAGGAAGATTCTGGAAAATGCCGATGATGCCGTATTGGCACAGGCAAATCAGACAACACAGATGGTGGCAGAGTTATCTAAATAAAGAAAAGGTAGAGAACCGGCTTTTGATCAGCAAGAAGCCGGTTCTTTTTTGCTTTTTAACAAATTATTTCAAAAATATATGTAAATCTATTAAATTTCTGAAAATATTTCCGATATATTTATTGAATGGCTATCAACATAAGAAAGTGCCATAAGTTATTAACCATAATTTCAAGTGTGAAAATAATAGGGGAACATAATTTCAAGGAAAAGGGGAGTATAAGAGTATGGTAGTACAACACAATCTTCAGGCTATGAATGCCAACAGAATGCTTGGGATCACAACAAAACAGACATCAAGCTCTACAGAGAAATTATCCAGCGGCTATCGTATCAACAGAGCTGCGGATGATGCAGCAGGACTTGCAATTTCAGAGAAAATGAGAAAACAGATCAGAGGCTTGTCACAGGCTTCTTCCAATGCCGAGGATGGTATCTCCTGTGTACAGACAGCAGAAGGTGCGCTGGCTGAAGTACAGGATATGCTGCAGAGAATGAATGAACTGGCTGTACAGGCTGCCAATGGAACCAATTCTGAAACAGACCGCCAGTATATTCAGGATGAATTTGACCAGTTGATCGAGGAGATTGACCGAGTTGCGGAAACCACCAAGTTCAATGAGACATATTTATTAAAGGGTGATGATACGAAAGCCACTACGAATATGTACATTATGAATTATTCTGTATCTTATACCAGAAATGATCTGCCTAACAATATGAATGGCATTGACTACAAAACGAATTATATAGGAACCAATAATATTTATATCGTATCAGCATCTATTTACAGTACCAGTTCCAATATTTCATTAACGGGCAATAAAATTCAGAACGGTGATGACATTACCAAATATATGAGCAAAGATACGACTGCTTCTAATAAGGCACAGGCAGACTTAAACGTAGAATCTTATGTTGCCTTTGTGAATGTAGAATTGGATTCTGATGTGCAGAATGGATCAGGTGGTGACGTAGCACACACTGCGAATAAAGATCTTTCAACAGATGGTACGACATCTACGGTAAGAGCCAACAGAGATCTGTTTATTTATAATACATCCAATAGTACGGTAACGAGGATCACAGCAGGTACAGATATGAGTGATTATTTAGATACCGATAATACAATGAACGATCAGTATAGATTAGTGGATGTGCTGTATGGTGACAGCAGTAAGGTAGACAGCGGACTGGCAACCGCTACCAGAGTGTTGGACAGTTATACTGGAGGAACTGCCTTCGAATGGACAGATGATTATCTGGAAAGAGATATTTCGTCCAAGAAACTCTATGATGCAGACGGACAGGAAGTATCCGGTGTGGCATTGAATAAATTCTTTGACGAAAATGGCAACTATATGGGTGGTTTATATACAACTTCTCAGGCAAGGGCTATTGATGAAGTATTTGCCAGCGCAGATGATGAGAGAGCACAGAAATTAAAGGATATCAATGGTAATGTGACAGCAGCTACGATCAACGCATATGTAACCCAGTCTTCCACGCAGGTTTCAGCTTCTCTGGGCATTGAGCTTCATGCAGGCTCAGACTCAGACAGAAACAATAAGATTTCTGTAGAACTGTCTGCACTTACCTCAGCAGGTCTGGGTATTGATAAACTTGCAAGCTACAATATCGGTATTGTGGATTCTACAGGAGCCAATGCAACAGATGCCATTGATGTCATATCAGATGCCCTGAATATGGTATCCAGACAGCGTGCTGCATTAGGTGCTGTTCAGAACCGTTTAGAGCACACGATCAACAATCTGGATAATGTTGTTGAAAATACAACATCTGCAGAGTCAGCGATCCGTGATACAGATATGGCAGAAGAAATGGTAACCTACTCTAATGCCAATATCTTACAGCAGGCAGGACAGTCCATGTTAGCACAGGCCAATCAGGCTAATCAGGGAGTACTTAGTCTGTTACAGTAGTCTTTTAGGGGAGTATACAGGGAGATAGTTTTATACGCGCCAGTCACCGCATCAGCGTGGCTGGCGTATTTTCTTAGGAGATATAGGGGGAGAATCAAATGGTAGTACAGCATAATCTGATGGCTATGAATGCAAATAGAATGTTGGGTCTAACGACCAAGACGGTGTCCGGTTCAACAGAGAAGCTTTCCAGCGGCTATCGTATCAATCGGGCGGCTGATGATGCGGCAGGACTTGCGATTTCGGAGAAGATGCGTAAGCAGGTGCGTGGACTGACACAGTCAGCAGCCAATGCAGAGGATGGTATTTCCTGTGTACAGACGGCGGAGGGAGCACTGGCTGAGGTACAGGATATGTTACAGAGAATGAATGAGCTGTGTGTGCAGGCGGCAAATGGTACAAATTCCACTTCTGACCGTCAATATATTCAGGATGAGCTCGATCAACTGGTGTCCGAAATTGACAGAATTGCAGAAACAACAAAATTTAACGAGACGTATTTGTTAAAAGGCGATCAGACCGGACCGACCACCAGCGTATATATTACAAATTATTCTACGACTTTTACGAAGAATACGATTCCAAATCTTAAGAATCCTACTACATACTGCATGAATTATGTCGGAACCAATAACATTTATCTGGTTGACAGTAAGGTACTTGGTACGGGACCCAGCATTGCTCTGGGAGCTGATAAGGTTAGCAAGGGCGATGATATGACTCAATATCTGTCCAAAACGACAACCACGATCAACAAAGGGCAGGGCGTTCTCAATACAGATGAGTATGTGGCATTTATCAATGCAGAACTGGATTCTGATGCAAATGGCGGCAGTGATCTCTATGTTGACGGCTCCACTTCTGTTGTAAAAGCCAGACAGGAATTGTATATTTACAATACAGCCAACAGTACAGTGACACATATCACAAAGGATACTGAGATGACAAAGTATCTGGATGATGACAATACCATGCTGGAACAATACAGACTGGTGGATATTCTGGATGGTAAATCCGGTACCTCTGACAGGGTAAAGGAACAGATGCTGGGCGGTAGCGAGTTCCAGTGGACAGATGATTATCTGGAGCGCAGTGAGAGTATACAGAAGCTCTATGATGTAGATGGACAGGAAGTATCCGGTATTGCCTTGAACAATTATTTTGACAAAAACGGCAATTACACGGGAGGTCTGTATACAACAGCACAGGCGCGGGTATCGGATGAGGTATTCAGCAGTACGTCAACGACTGTCTACAAAAATGCATTGGCATATGCCAAGTCACAAGGACTGGCGGATCCGTCAACGATCTCCAAATATATTACCCAGTCATCCAAGCAGGTTGCTGAGGGACTTACCTTTAATCTGCATGTTGGTGCACAGAGTGACAGGAAGAATAAGATTTCTGCAACGATCGATACATTAACGGCAGCAGGAATCGGCATTGATAAACTGGCAAGCTACAATATCGGTATCGTAGATGAAACCGGCAGCAATGCAACGGATGCAATTGATGTGGTAGGTGAGGCATTACAGCAGATATCCAGACAACGTTCAGCGCTGGGTGCTGTACAGAACCGATTGGAACATACAGTCAACAACCTCGATAATATCGTAGAAAATACGACTGCGGCAGAATCCGCCATTCGTGATACGGATATGGCAGAGGAAATGGTTACCAATGCAAATGCCAATATTCTACAGCAGGCAGGTCAGGCAATGCTTGCTCAGGCAAATCAGGCAAATCAGGGTGTATTGTCACTCTTACAGGGTTAATAAGACAAAACATACAGGGCTGCTCAACCAGGGCAGTCCTTTTTGTGTGGTAAAATAATATACATAAAAAATAATTTAATTTACATAAATTGTATTTATAATATAGAAATATGGAATAAATTGTGTTACAATTCCAACAGAGAATATCGATGAAATACCGTAAACAACAGGAAACGTATCATAAAAAGGGGAATAAAAATATGTCAAAGGTGCCGATTTCAGTATGCCTGATCGCTAAGAATGAAGAAAAGAATATTGAAGAATGTTTAAAAAGATTGAAGCCATATGGCTTTGAAATTATTGTAACAGACACAGGTTCAACTGACAAAACGAAAGAGCTTGCAGCCAGATATGCGGATAAAGTATTGGATTTTGAATGGATCGATGATTTCAGTGCGGCGAGAAATTTCTGTGCAAAGAATGCTTCAAATAATTGGATATTGTCATTGGATTGCGATGAATATGTCAACAGTATCGATGTTAAGACCATGCGTATTCTGATGCAGAAGTTTCCACGTTATACAGGTGTCATTCGTCTGAAGAATCTGGTTCTGGATGAGGAGGGCAAACCGGGATACGGAACGGATGATGTGACACGTTTCTATAATCGGAATTTCTACACCTTTGATTATCCGATCCATGAGCAGGTATGCTCAAAGGATATGGCAAAGCGTGAGGAGATGATGCAGTGCTTTCTGCTGCCTATGGAAGTGATCCATCATGGATATGCGCTGACACCGGAAGAAATGCAGGAGAAACAGCGTAGAAATCTGGATCTTTTATATAAGAATCTGGAACGTGATCCTGAGGATTCCTATACCCTTTTCCAGATTGGTCAGTCGGAGTTTATTCTTGGAAATCATGAAAAGGCAGTGACTTTCTATGAGAGAGGTCTGGCAAGTGATCCATCGCCGGAGTTCATCTATGTGCAGGTCATGATTATTTCTCTGGCAAAAGCCTATGTAAAGGTAGGCAGGGAGAAGGAGGCGCTGGCATTGATGGAGCATTATGCCGGACAGTGTAAGACGGCGAAGTTCCAGTTCACACATGCGGGTGTTTGTCTGGATAATAACCAGCCACTCAAGGCGTTGCTTCTTTATGTCAAAACTACAACGATGGCTGATGCAGATACTTTGGGAGAGAATCTGCTGCATTGTTATGAACATATCATTGATCTGTATCGGGATATGGGCAATGAAGAGATGGCGAATGTATTTAAGGGCAGATATGAGGCATGTATTCGAGAGAAGGAACGTGTTGTGAACAGTTAGGAGTAAGGGGAGGATGACCATGACAAAACTTCCGATTTCAGTATGTATCATTGCAAAAAATGAGGAAAAATATATAGAACATTGTCTGCAGGCGCTGCGCCGCTATCCATGGGAAATTATAGTTGTGGATACCGGATCAACGGACGCTACGAAACAAATAGCAGGCAAATATGCGGATAAGGTAGAGAATTTTACCTGGATCGATGATTTCAGCGCGGCGAGGAATTTTGCAGCATCTTTGGCATCCAATAACTGGATTCTGGTGCTTGATTGTGATGAATACCTGACACAGTTGGATGAGCATGCCTTACGTATTTGTATGCAGCAGCATCTGCGCCATGTGGGAATGATGGGGCTGAATAATGTATATACACAGCCGGATGGTGAGATCAGATATAAACCGGAGGAAGTTCCAAGGTTCTATAACAGAAATTTTTATGAATATAGGTTCCGTATTCATGAGCAGATAACACCTAAGAATCAGGTAAATCTTGAAGAAGTATGCCTGAATACA
>CAYRAW010000086.1:0-10616 GCA_964422225.1 uncultured Roseburia sp. | reverse complement strand
GAGGTCCTACGCCCTTTACAGGAGTGCCTTCCAGATAAACGGCTACCACACCAGGCATATTGATATCATAAGTCTGGTTAAGGAGCTGTTTTACAAGTTCAGGACCGCCTTCGCCCATTGCCATAGTACCAAGTGCACCATAACGGGTATGTGAGTCGGAACCCAGAATCATTCTGCCGCCACCTGCCAGCATTTCTCTGGCAAACTGATGAATAACTGCCTGATGAGGTGGTACATACATTCCACCATATCTCTTGGCGCAAGTCAGTCCAAACATATGATCATCTTCATTGATCGTTCCGCCTACCGCACACAGAGAATTGTGACAGTTGGTTAATACATATGGCACCGGGAACTTGGTCAGACCTGATGCACGCGCAGTCTGAATAATTCCAACAAAGGTAATATCATGGGAAGTCAGTTTATCGAATTTGATCTTCAGTTTCTCCATATTACCGGAAGTATTGTGATCAGCAAGGATTCCATATGCTATTGTTTCCTTTGCTGCTTCTTTCTTGTCCACTTTCTTGCCAGTCTTGGCTTCAATGGCAGCTACCGCCTCGCCATTATCAGCTACAAGTTCGGTTCCGTTCAACAGGTATACGCCACCGTCATATAACTCTATCATATCACTTCAATCCTTTCTGTTCATCACACAGCCGTATGATCCTTAGTACTGTATAAATATACAAATCACTCTTACTATACTATACTTTAACGGTCATTTGCAATGCTTTAGCGTAATAAAATTATATTCGTAACCGTGAAGGTCTGACTCCTGTTACTTTATAAAACAGTCTGGAAAAATACAATGGATCATCAAAGCCACAGGACATAGCAGCACTCTTGACACTGGCACCTTTTGACAACATTTTTTCTGCCTGAGTAATGCGATAACGAATCAGATACTCACTTGGAGAACAACCTGCTCCCTCTTCAAATAACCGGTACAAAGTAGCCCTGCTTACGTTCATCAACTGACACAGATACGCAATATTAAATTCTTTCTTATGATATTCTGCATCTATATAGCAGATCGCATTGCTCAGCCGTTTTTCTTTTTCAGACAATGCATCTTTTTCCTTCATGATATGATCACTAATGCTGCCTGTAATGGACAAAATACTGCCTATTGCTTCTTTCTCCTGCCTTTTATGAACCAGTTCATATGCTTTGCTAAAATATGGAACAATTTCCGATTTTTCGATTACAGGGAAAACCGGCATTTTTATGCCAATCCCCATTTCCCGAAGCATTTCACTGACATCCTCACCACTGAATTCGATCCAGCAATATTCCCATGGCTCCTTCTCGTCCGGATAATAATGCACCGTTGTGTATGGGATGATCAGAAAGCTCTGCCCCATATCCACGGGATAGGTATTTCCATTCACAGTATAAGTTCCCTTTCCCCGGATAATATAATGAATAATATAACAATTTCTCATTCCAGGACCGAAGCTGTGCATATCACTGCAATCCTGTCTGCCCGCCCACAAAAGTTGTAAGCCTGTTACTCCCATGATGATACCTCCCCTACTGTATAGAACGTGACGAATTGTACAATTCTGTATCCTGTTCTTCTAATGTATCTCGCATGTGTCTAATTATATATCTGGTTCGTAACCTATATAATTCGTATATATTAAAAATTATGAACGTTTTGTCCATGCTATTGAAACAATATTACATATCCAAAAATTCCTATAATGACTATACTTAATATAATTTATAACATTTTAACTTGCAACAGAAAATGAACAAAAAAGTTATATCATTTTCTGTTTATATTAACTTGGGCGAGTTACAGAATTGCCCTGCTTTCCTAATGCATAAGCAGGCACTTGAAAAACGTTGGCACTTAGGCGATATGGAAGCACAAGCTTCCAATAGCGCCTTACGTGACCATTACGTTTTTCACGTAGCGAGAGCGTGCCTGTGTTGCATTAGGAAAGCAAGACAATTCGTCCCTCTCCACTCCCCACCCCTTATTCAACAGAAAGGAAGAAAAGAAAATGATAAAACTGACACCCCCTATGGGATGGAACTCCTGGAATACTTTTGGAGAGAAAATCAATGGATCACTGATTAAAGAAACGGCAGACTGCCTGGTAACAAGTGGTCTAAAAGATGCAGGTTATGACTATCTGGTCATTGATGACTGCTGGTCACTCAAGGAACGTGACGCACAAGGCAGACTGGTTGCTGACCCTGCCAAATTTCCTCATGGCATGAAAGCAGTAGCAGACTATGTACACAGTAAAGGATTGAAATTCGGCATGTATTCCTGTGCCGGCAATCTCACCTGCGCAGGGTATCCCGGAAGCTATGAACACGAATTTACAGATGCTGAAACCTTTGCACAATGGGGCGTTGACTTCCTGAAATACGATTACTGCTATCACAGCCCCATCGTTGCCGGCAAATATCTATACCGCAGAATGGGACTGGCATTGGAAAACTGCGGCAGGGATATCCTTTTCAGCGCATGCTCCTGGGGTGCTGATGAGACTCACGAATGGATAAAGGAAAGCGGTGCCGGCATGTGGCGTTCCACGGGAGACATCTTTGACACCTGGGAATCTGTAAAAGATCTGGTTCATCAGCAGGAAAAACTGCTGCCCTATAATGCTACCGGCTGCTTCAATGACATGGATATGCTGATTGTCGGCATGTATGGAAAAGGCAACGTTGGCTTAAAAGGCTGCAATGACACACAATATAAAACACATTACTCCATCTGGGCGCTGCTTGGTTCTCCTCTGATGATCGGATGTGATATTCGAAATATGAATGATGCCACCAGAAATATCCTGATGAATCATGATTTGATTTCCATTAATCAGGATACCATGTGCCGACAGACTGTCAAGCTCAATGGTATCTGGGCAGGTGAAGATATGGTGATGTACGCCAGAAATCTCAGTAATGGAGATATTGCAATCGGTCTGTTTAATCTGAGCGAGAACAAAGGCGTAGCAAGATTCAATCTGGATGAACTCGGACTTCCCCAAAGTACCGGCCGCACTCTGGAAATGGCAGAAGTATGGACAAAAAAGACCTCTACAGTAACCAATGGCACCTGGATTCAGGAGTTAGACGCCTTTGACTGTGCCGTATACAGAGCAAAGGTCGTGAAAGCATAATGAATGGAACTTGTATGAAATGCGGTAAGCACCTGTCTTTCAACGAGATAGGTGCTTACAAAAAATTTGTCAATCGTGGCAGTACCAGTTATCTATGCATTCCCTGTCTGGCTGAGAAACTGGATATTCCAGAAGAAATGATTCATATGAAAATAAAAGATTTTATTGCACAGGGCTGTACGCTCTTTATCAATGAAGAATAAGTTTTCCTTGACTTATAGCATACTCATAAAGCTGTGCATTGGCACTGTCATAGACTCCGAATTGCTTCCTTGGGCTGACAACCCTCTGGCAACGGTCTATGGCAGCCTTTGCCTGTGTCAGTACCTCTTCTGCTACCGGTTCAAATGCAGCTGTGGTAAATACTTCTGCTGCCAGAGCTTTCGCTGTAGGATAATCCAGGTCATTGTCATAGAGGATTCCCGTTACGAAAGGTATTCCCTGGCGTTGCAGTGCATGATACAGATTTCTTGTATTCCCACCGCCCCCGATCACAAATATCTGTGGCTCACCGGTTGCCGGTTCCAGCTCGATCATTCCACTGTTTTCCTCATAAGAACCTTTCTCAATATCAAACAGTTCACTGATATATCCATCCGTGAACACATCATCCGGTGTGCCATAGCGCTGTACACAGTCTCCTTTTATGCACATGACCTTATCTGATATGCGCTGTGCTAAGTCTAACTCATGAAGAGACATAATAACGGTAAGCTTTCTGCTTCTGGTTAACTCCTGCAAAGTAGTCAGAAAATCCAGCTTGTATTTCACATCCAGATAGGAGGTCGGCTCATCCAGCAACAGGATCTGTGGTTCCTGACAGATCGCTCTTGCCAGCAGTATCCTCTGTCTCTGTCCATCACTGATCCGGTTAAAATCCTGTTCTGCAAGGTTGCTTACTCTTACCAGCTCCATTGACTCTTCCACAATCTTCCAGTCCTCTCTGGACAGAATTCCAAGTCTGCCTGTATATGGATATCTGCCCGCCGCCACCACATCCTTACAGGTCATGAGCTCTGTCTTTAATCGATCCGTAAATACCACTGCCATTTTCTGAGATCTGGTATATCCATCCATCTTCTGCAGGGAAACACCATCCAGACATGCCTCCCCTTCTATGGGAGTCAGTTGTCCTGCAATACTTTTCAATATAGTAGATTTACCTGCACCATTAGGGCCGATCAAAGTCAGAATCTCTCCCTGTTCCAGTGCAATTTCCACATTTCGTATCAACGGTACTCCACCATAACCCACTGTCATATGTTTCGTTTCAAAATAATATTGCTTTTGCATCACGCCTGCTCCCCCTTATGCCGCTTCAACATGATCAGAATCACCACAGGAGCGCCAAAAACTGCCGTCACAGTACTGATACTAAGCTCTGTTGGTGCAAACAACGTCCTTGCAAGCAGATCACAGAACAGGCAAAAGACACTGCCTCCCAGGAAGCACGCCGGTATCATAATAATAGGTTTGGCTGTTCCAAACAGGTTCTTGACCAGATGTGGTACTGCAATTCCGACAAAAGATACCGGCCCTGCATAGGCTGTGATGCAGGCTGCCAGTAAACTGGAAAGGATAACCAGTATTGCCCTGAATCGTCTGATATTTACTCCCATGCTCTGTGCATAGGATTCCCCTAACTGATAGGCACCAATAGGCTTTGCCAGACAAAAGGTAATAATAGTTATCAGACATATCAGAACTGACATGACTGTCACATTATTCCAGGTCATACCGGAGAAGCTGCCTTTTGACCAGTTATGTAAGTTTACAATGTCTGCATCATCTGCAAAAGTGATAACAAAATCCGTAACCGCCGTACAGATATATCCTATCATTACACCACTGATGATAAGTGATGACATATTGCCGAGCCGGTTAGAGATCAACAGTACAAATCCCATGGACAGACAGGCTCCTATAAATGCCGCCAGAATCAGTGTTACCGAACTAATGGCAAAAGCATGTCCCAGGCAAACTACCATGACAAGTGCTACTACCAATTTAGCTCCTGAAGAAATACCCAGTACAAAAGGACCTGCTATTGGATTATGAAAAAAAGTCTGTAATAAATACCCAGCCAGTGCCAGTGCACCACCAAGGATAGCTGCTGACAAGGCTCTGGGCAAACGTATCTCCCATATGATACGTGATGCAGTCTGTGTTGTTTTCTCTCCAAAAATAACTTCTATTACTTCTTTCACGGAAATATTCACGCTGCCTGCACAGATATTCCACGCCAGCAACACAGCCATCAATATGATCAACCCAAGAAATGCTATACTATATCGAACCTTCTTGTCTGTTTTCATTTCTTCACCTTTCTGAATATTGTCTCCATTTGCAAAGTCTCTGGTTTTCATTCCGAAAACACCTCACAAAACAATACCAGTGTGCAATAATCTGCGATCTGCTCAAAATAATCAGTTTAATTGAAACAGATACCTGGTATCAGAATTTTGTGACACATCTGTCATAAATACCGTATGCATATCTGCGATCATGGAACCAATGGACATAGATTCCTGATACATGTTCTGCGTTGTGCACCACACATTACCACTCTGCACTGCTTTAAAATCCGCCAACAGCTGATTCTTAGCCACAAGCTCATCAATAGATGTGATCTGTCCTTCAATCGTACTGTTATAGATCAGACAGTCTGCATCCTTGGCTGCCGCGTAGAATTCTTCCATCTGCATGGTAACTGAGGAGCTTTTACTCTGTGCATCCCCCAGAGCATCAAAGATATACTTGCCTCCTGCAAGTTCGATCATCTTCGGCACATAATCGCTGGTCTTTCGCACATTTACAGCTCCATTGGAAGTCAGATAAAAGAAAGCGACCATAGGTGCCTGTTTCGTTTTATTCTGCTCCAGATCAGCAAGCACACGTTCCAACTCCGCCGCCTGTTCATCAAAAGCGGCCTTCGCCTGCTCTTCTTGCCCGGTCAATACACCATATAATTTCACCCACTCACATCTTCCCAGCGGATGTTCCTCATAACTTGCCCTGTCTATCATAACCGGAATCCCGAAGTTTTCCAGTTTCTCCTTGACCTCAGGAGTATGATTGATCATCATGTTTTCAATGACGAAATCACATCCTTCGGAAAGAATCAGTTCATAATCAGGAGTATTGTACTTGCCTGCATATATGATATCACCCTGTTCCATAAGCTGTGGAATCTGCGGCAGATACCATCCATCCTGATCCGTACCTGTAAATCTGACCATATCCAGTGCATCAATAGAACGGAACATATCCATTGCTGCCGAAGCGACCAGATATATATGATCTATCGGCTGTTGTACAGCTTTGATATCTTCATCCAGATCCTCCGGTATCTCTTTATCCTCGGGTACAATCAAAAAACGGCTGCCATCTGATATCGTGATCAAATCATAGCCGTCACTATAATAATCCACCGCATACTCCGTAGCATACTCCAGTTCCATTCTGCTCTCATACACAAGATCAGCACTGATCTCTTCATCCACCTGGATCTGCTTCGCCTCTGTCGCATTCAGCCCAGAGTCCTTACCACACCCGACCAACTCTAACATCATAACTGCAACTAATACTACAATCGAAACTTTTCTTTTCACTCTCTCCACCTCATATAGTAGTTATCATAATGTACAATTTTCGCAAAGATACAGAATTGCGCTGCTTTACCATATGCATTAACAGGTACTTGAAAAACGCCGGTACTTGGTGCGCATGGTCGTCAGACCCATGCACACCTATGTATCCGCTGCGTTTTTCACGTAGCGCGAGCGGCCTGTGTTGCATATGATAAAGCAGCACAATTCGTCCCTTTTCCCAACTCTTATTTTTTCTTTGTAGCCGATAAACTGAACACTGCTGCCGTCAGTACCACAATTCCGATCAGTATCATAAACACAGGATCAATTCCACCTGCATTGGTCTTCTCCGCTACTGCTGTTTCTGAATGGAAAGTCAGAGTATACGTTATCTCATGAGGGGTGGACATCGCCGTGGTATCAGCAATCACAGTCATCGGTTCATCCATGCACAATACAGGAATCAGAAAAGTTGAATTACCCACTCCTTCTTCGCCGTTGACCGGAAAATATTTTTCTCCATTTACGATCATATAATCATAGTTAGAACTGCTCCATATGATCGTAGCCGTTGCCTTTTTGGATACCACATTTATCTCTGCCGGAGTCGTAATAGAAGCTCTGCCACTTCCCCCTTCCAGATCTACGTTGATCGTATAATTACCATCTGCCAGATCCACATCCTGCTGTTCTACGACTGGAATCTCATCCTCAGCCGCCAGAACTACCATATTCATCTGTAATACACCCAGCATAACTGCCATTATGATCGCATATTTTTTTATCTTTTTCATAAATCTCCTCATTTCCATGCACATCCTCTGTGCAAATTGTTATCACAATGTTATTTACCCCGGAACTCAATACTATCCTGTGTTCTGAGATTTACCCTTCCTGAAGTCCTCTGATTTCTTCCAGTATTTTTGATACTATCTTTTTTGATACATCCTTTCCATAGGATGCTGAAATCTGTTTTTTGACTTCTTTTAGCTTATCACCGGCATCTGGAGAATACTTTAGTTTATACTTCACTCTTCACTTTCCCCCAGCTCTTTCTCGAGATCATCTGCGTCAATCCAGCCTTCTTTTGCGGCTCTTTCTTCTGCTTTCTGCAATTTGGAAACCAACGTATAGGCTGCCCTATAACGATCAAGTTCGTCAATCTCTGCCATAGTAAGTATTCCATACTCTCCATGACCATTTCTTGTAAGATAAACTCTGCTTGTAGCATCTACTTCTTTCAAAACATCCGTATAATTTCTCAAATCAGATATGGGTTTGATATTTGGCATAATAATCACCTCTTCTAAGATATTATACTCATATCATTTCCTTTTCGCAACAAATTTACATGCGAATTCACCAGCGCATGATCATACTCAATAAAAAAGGTCTTACCCGGCTAATTTTCATTAGACAGGTAAAACCTTTTCAGTCTTAATTATTATTACTCGATATCTACATGATCCAGATGCCAGATATCATCTACATATTCCTGAATCGTTCTGTCGGATGTGAACTTACCTACATGTGCTGTATTGAGCAGTGCGCTCTTAGCCCAGCCCTGTGTATCACGATAAGCCTTTTCCACCTTCTTCTGCGCATCTGCATAAGAGCGGAAGTCCTTTAAGATGAAGTAACGGTCTGCCTTATCTGTGCTCTGTGTATTCAGCAGGGAATTATACAGGGAACGGAACAGCTCTCTGTCGCCTTTGGAAAAAGTACCATCCACTAACTGATCTACGACTTTACGGATGTCTGCGTCAGAATTATAGATGTCCATAGGATTGTAACCACCATAATTCTCATAACGGATAACTTCATCAGAGCTCAGTCCAAAGATAAAGGCATTCTCTGCACCTACTTCTTCCACGATTTCCACATTTGCACCATCCATTGTACCAAGTGTCAATGCACCATTTAACATGAACTTCATGTTACCTGTACCACTGGCTTCCTTGCTGGCTGTAGAAATCTGCTCGGATACATCTGCTGCCGCAAAGATAATTTCCGCATTGGACACACGGTAGTTCTCAATAAATACGACTTTGATCTTGCCATTAATGGCCGGATCATTATTAACAACATCTGCTACTGAATTAATCAGTTTGATCGTCAGTTTTGCGTTCACATAACCTGCTGCTGCCTTTGCTCCAAAAATGAATGTTCTTGGATAGAATTCCATGTTCGGATTGGCTTTTAACTGGTTATACAGATACATAACATGCAGAATATTCAAAAGCTGACGCTTATATTCGTGTAATCTCTTGACCTGTACATCAAAGATGGAATTCGGATCTACCTCAATGCCATTATGTTCCCTGATATACTTGGCAAGACGTACCTTATTCTGATACTTGATATTCATAAACTCCTTGAGAGCCTTAGGATCATCTGCATATTTTGCAATGCCTTCAATCTGTGGCAGGTCTGTGATCCAGCCATCGCCTACCTTGGAGGTTACCCAGTCTGACAACAAAGGATTGGCATGGAGCAGGAATCTTCTCTGAGTGATTCCGTTAGTCTTGTTGTTGAACTTCCATGGATACATCTCATAGAAATCCTTCAGTTCCTGATTCTTCAAGATTTCTGTATGCAATTTGGCTACACCATTGACAGAATAGCCTGCAACGATAGCCAGATGTGCCATCTTAACCTGACCGTCTGCAATGATCGCCATTTTAGCGATCTTATTTACATCAGAAGGATACCTGTTTGCCACCTCAATGACGAATCTTCTGTTGATTTCCTCAATAATCTGATAAATACGTGGTAAAAGCTTGGAGAACAGGTCAATTGGCCATTTTTCAAGAGCTTCTGCCATGATCGTATGGTTCGTATAAGCACAGGTCTTCGTGGTGATCTCCCATGCTTCATCCCATTCCAGATGATAGTCATCCAGCAGGATACGCATCAGTTCCGCTACTGCAACTGTAGGATGGGTATCGTTCAACTGGAATGTAACCTTCTCATAGAACTTATGGATATCATCATGTTTGGACATATATTTTTCTACTGCTGTCTGTACAGATGCAGAAATAAAGAAATACTGCTGTTTCAGACGAAGTTCCTTACCTGCATAATGATTATCATTCGGGTAAAGGACTTCTACGATATTCTTTGCCAGATTGTTCTGCTCTACAGCCTTCTGGTAATCACCCTTATCAAAGGAATCCAGACTGAAGCAGTCCATAGGCTGCGCATCCCAGATTCTAAGAGTGTTCACTACATCATTACCATAACCTACGATAGGCAGGTCATAGGGAACTGCCTTAACTGACTGATAATCTTCCTGATAGAAATAAAGTCTGCCATTTTCTTCTCTGGTGCTGACATGACCACCAAATTTAATGATCTTGGTGTATTCCGGTCTTCTCAGTTCGAATGGATTACCATCACGAAGCCAGTCATCCGGAGCTTCAATCTGATATCCGTCACGGATCTCCTGTTTGAACATACCATAATGATAACGGATGCCACAGCCATATGCTGCGTAGCCAAGTGTTGCCAGAGAGTAAAGGAAACATGCTGCCAGTCTGCCAAGACCGCCATTACCAAGAGCAGCATCCGGCTCCTGATCCTCAATTACGTTGATATCCAGCCCCAACTCTTCAAGAGCCTCTGAAAATTCCTTATATGCCATAAGATTGATCATATTATTGCCAAGCGCACGTCCCATCAGGAACTCCATGGACATATAATATACGATCTTGGGATCTTTCTTCTCATAGTTTTCCTGAGTCTTGATCCAGTTATCCACGATCATATCCTTCACAGCATAGGATACTGCCTGGAATATCTGCTGATCTGTGGCTTCCTCTAATGTCTTTCTGTATAGGGTTTTTACATTATATAAAACACTTCTTTTAAATAACTCCTT
>CAYRAW010000085.1:0-10618 GCA_964422225.1 uncultured Roseburia sp. | reverse complement strand
ACTTAGATTTGACAGACCTGTAATTCCTGAACCGCCCGAGATAAAACCAATATCCATAGGTCCCCAGGTAATGATATCTGTAATGTCCTTGCCCTGATATATCAGATCACATAAATTATGTTTTGGCACTGTACCGAACATAATTTCGATGTTAGCGAGTCCGAAATCTGCATCAAGAATGATAACTCTTTGTCCCATTTTCCTGAACTGACATGCGAGATTGATCGCTGTATTGGATTTACCGACTCCCCCTTTTCCACTTGTTACGGTAATTACCCTAGCAATGGGTCTTGGAGCAGTATTTAATTTAATTACATTCCTTAACTGTTCAGCCTGATCCATACTTTTACTCCTTCCTCTTAACGCTTACCACCAAGTAACTGCTTTACAGTTGCCTGCGGATTAAAGTACTCGATATCATCGGGTACATTCTGACCATATGTCACATAAGACAACAGTGCTCCCGTATACATCTTCAAGTTATAAATATTGCCTAAGGTAGAAGTTTCATCAAGTTTTGTAAAGATAAGTTTATAGTCGGCGATCTCCTTATAGGTATCGGCAATTTTCATCAGATCTCTGTATTTTGTAGAAGCTGACAGTACCAGGAACACTTCCTTGTGCGCTGTTGTCTCCACTGAACCGATCAGTTCTCCCATTCCTTCACGCTGTGCCTCGTTGTTCGGAGAATGTCCTGTCGTGTCGACCAGCACATAATCATAATCTTTGAAATCTTCAATTGCCTGACTGATTTCCCGTGCGGTATATACCACCCTGAACGGTACTTCCAAAATATTAGCATATGTTCTAAGCTGTTCAGCCGCTGCAATACGATATGTATCCGCCGTCAGCAATGCTACCTTCTTCTTCTGTTCCACTCTGAAAGAGGATGCGATCTTGGCAATCGTTGTTGTTTTACCAACACCTGTAGGGCCTACAAAAAATACAACCTTAGGTCCTGCTTTTTCTTCTATCATATATGGCTTGCCAAGCTTTAATATCATCCTCTGATAAATCTCTGAAAGCATATAATCCATTGTGACATCCGGTTTACAGTTCCTGTCAATTTCATCAATGATCTCATTTGCATATTTTTCATCCACTTCATTATCTATCATTTTGTTATATAAAAGTCTGAGGAAAGATACTCTGGTTCTGTTCTCTTCTTCCTGTTTTTCCTCCTGCTTTGCTTTCTCTTCCTGTGCAGCCTTATCTTCCTGTGCAGAGAGCTGCTTCTCAAGGAGTGTCTGCAGATTATCCAGTTTTTCTTCCAGAACGGTTCCCTTGGGACTTTCCATTCTGCTTTCTTCCTTTTTCTGTGGTGTTGTCATCACAGTTTTTTCTTTGTCAGATACCTGTCCTTTCATTGCCTGCGGAAAAGATGCCAGTACATCTGCAACTGTCTGTCCCATTGCTCTTGCATCTTCTATGGAGGAGACTTCCATATCCTGTCCTGCCGCTACTTTCACCGGTTGTTTCATAGGTATGATCTTACCCTGGCTTAAGGACAATGTAACTCCATCTTTGACTTCCTTTTCATTTTGAGCTTTGGCTGATGCGATTCCGTATTTCTCGTTTTCTTCCTCTTTTGCTACGGTAACTTCTATCTTGATCCCCTTAAAAATACCAAGTAACCCTTTTGCCTTTACCGTTTTCACATTCATTTCTACAATGCCTTCGCCCAGTTCCTTCCTTGCGCACTCAAGTGCCTCTTCTTTTGTTTTCCCCTGAAATTTCTTAATAATCATTATGCCGTCACCATTCCTACCGATTGTAATTCTACATTTGCATCTATTTCGTTATACGAAACAACAATGAGGTCCTTGTAATAATCCTCTGTTAATCGTTTGAAATACATTCTCACAATAGGAGAGGTTATTACGATGGGGTTCTTGCCAAGCTTTTCAAGCTTGCCAACTTCCGTTTCAACAGAAGCCATGATTGCCTTGGTCTTGTCCGGATCAAGAGTAAGATAAGCACCCTGTTCTGTCTGTTTAACGCTGCTCATGATTTCCTGCTCCAGCTTGGGATCCAGCGTTACCACGCTGGTAGTCTCATTCATTGGGAAATATTTATTGGTTATCGCCCTCTTAAGGCTCTGTCGAACATATTCAGTCAGTATATCCGTATCTCTGGTAGTTGCCGCATGATCGGCAAGTGTTTCAAATATCGTTACCATATCTCTGATCGAGATGCCTTCCTTTAACAGGTTCTGCAATACCTTCTGGATATCACCCAGTCCCAGAAGCTTCGGTACAAGTTCTTCCACAAGGGAAGGATTGGATTCCTTAACATTGTTGACCAGATTCTGTACATCCTGTCTGGTAAGCAGTTCTGCCAGATATTGTCTGATGATTTCTGTCAAATGAGTTGCTATAATAGAAGGCGGATCAACTACCGTATATCCTGCACTTTCTGCTCTTTCCCTCTGGCTCTCTGTAATCCAGATAGCCGGTAAATGGAAGGAAGGTTCAAAGGTAGGAATACCTGATATCTCTTCCTCTACGAAACCGGGATTCATTGCCATGTAATGATCGAAAAGAATCTCGCCTTCACTAACCTGTATTCCTTTTATCTTGATAATATACTGGTTTGGATTTAACTGTATATTATCTCTTAATCGAATAATAGGAACAACTGTACCAAGTTCCAGTGCGATCTGCCGTCTGATCATAACAACTCGGTCAAGCAGATCGCCTCCCTGATTGACATCTGCCAGCGGAATAATACCATATCCAAACTCCAGTTCAATCGGGTCAACCTGCAACAGCGAATTAACATTTTCAGGTCTTCTGATCTCTTCCGCCGATTCTTCTTCTGTATCTGTCTGTGCTTCAATTTGTGATGTTTCGATCGTGTTGGCGATCATTCTGCCGCATATGATAAAGATACCGCCCAACGGAATAAAGATCAGATTATTTAATGGTGTTACGATTCCAAGCAAGATCAGAACCGCACCTACCATGTAAAGCACCTTGGGTAATCCAAAGAGCTGTTTTACAAGTACCGTACCAAAATCTGCTTCCTTAGATCCCTTTGTTACCAGGATACCTGTTGATAATGAAATCAAAAGAGAGGGAATCTGGCTTACCAGTCCATCACCGATCGTCAATATTACGTATTTATCAAGAGCTGCATTGATGTCCATGCCCTGTCTTAACATACCCATACAGATACCACCGATAATGTTGACACCTGTGATGACCAGACCGGCCGTTGCATCTCCCTTTACATACTTAACAGCACCATCCATGGAACCGAAGAAGCTTGCTTCATCCTGTAATTTCTGTCGTCTTTCTTTAGCCTGAGCATCTGTAATGGCTCCGGTGTTTAAGTCTGCGTCAATTGCCATCTGCTTACCCGGCATAGCATCCAGTGTAAATCTGGCTGTTACTTCTGCTACTCGTTCAGAACCCTTGTTGATAACGATGAACTGAATCAGGATCAGTATGATAAATACAACAATACCGATCACCATGTCACCGCCACCTACAAACTGTCCAAAGGTAGCTACTACGTTACCGGGATTACCGGTCGAAAGGATCAAACGCGTCGATGATACATTCAATGCGATTCGAAATATAGTTGTGAACAGCAGGATGGTCGGATAATAGGACATATCCAGAACCTCCTTGACGAACATGGTCGTAAATAAAATCGTAAACGCCAGTGCCATGTTACAAGCAAGCAGTATATCCAACAGTGTGTTCGGTATTGGAACAATCAACATGACGAATGCTGCAAGTATATATAATGCTACTCCTAAGTCCTGCTTCTTCATCCCTTTAATCTCCCCTTTGATGTCTTATAGCTTACCCTGCATCTTGTAGACCATTGCAAGGACTTCTGCTACTGCCTGATACAGTTCCGGCGGTACTTCCTGTCCTACATCTACATTTGCATACAGCATTCTGGCAAGAGGCTTGTTCTCTACAATCTCTATGCCGTTCTCTCTGGCAATCCCCTTTATTTTCTGTGCCAGATAATCTGCACCTTTTGCCACAACAACCGGTGCTGAATGTGCTTCCGGTGTGTACTTGATCGCGACCGCAAAGTGTGTCGGGTTCGTAATGACTACATCCGCCTGTGTCAGATCCTGCATCATTCTTCTCTGAGATACCTCTCGCATCTTTTGCCTGATCTTTCCTTTGATCTGCGGATCACCTTCTGCATTTTTATATTCATCTTTTACTTCCTGTTTGGTCATTTTGATGTCTTTATTGAACTTGTATTTCTGATATGCAAAGTCTGCAAAAGCAATAACCAGAAAGAAAAGAGAAATTTTCAATCCCAAATTTATAACAATATTTCCTATCAGTTCAATTGCCTGATTCAAAGGCATATCGTAGAGCTGAAACAGATATCTCCAGTCATTTTTGATCGTACTGTATACAATATAGGTGATCAAAATGACCTTCAATATGGATTTAAACAGTTCCATCAACTTCTCTGCTGAGAAGAGCCGCTTCATTCCGGATACCGGATTAAGTTTACTGAACTTAGGCTGTAACGGCTTCGTTGATACTTTAAATTTGAACTGTACCATATTTACAATAAATGCGATCGCTACGCCTACCGCAAAGAACGGAAGCAGTAGCTTTAATATTTCTATATATACATCCTGAAAAAGAATACTGTAATCCCTTTTAGCAATGTTTCCTCCCCAATACGTCGTATACTGGGGAAACTTTTCATAGATGGTATTAAATAACTCCTGAAATCCTTCTCCCATTTTTCCAATCCAGAATTTTAAAATGAGGAAAAGTGCGATCAGTTCGACACCACTGGAGAGTTCCTTACTTTTAGCAACTTTACCATCTTTTCTGGTGTCCTCTTTCTTTTTGGCGGTAGGCTCTTCTGTCTTTTCTCCACCAGGTCCTTCTGCTGCGAAGAACTGCAGTCTTAACTCTATCATCACATCAGCCCTTTCACCATTGATACTACCATTTGCTGCATCTTCGTTGTAATGAAATTACAGACACTGGGCAACATACTGATCGTTAATACCAATACTCCAAGTCCCACCAGCAGCTTAAGCTGAATTCCTACAGAGAACATATTCATCTGTGGCGCCAGTTTTGCCAGAAGTCCAAGCACAATGTTCATCAGCATGATACTTGCAAATACCGGAAGACAGATACGAAACCCTATTACAATATAATCACTCAAAAAAGAAACTACTGTAGCTAAAAGGTTATCCATGTGAAAGACTGCCCCACCGATCGGGATCAGTGTGAAAGTCTCTTTTAATGCTGAAAGAAGATATCTGTGAAGTCCTGTTGCATACAGGATCAACATTACTCCATATTGTAAGAAAAGACCTGTTATGGATGATTGCTGATTCGTTGTCGGATCAAAGACATTCGCCATGGATAATCCGATTTCCATATCCATGATCCTTCCTGCAAATAAAACAATGGAAGTACACAGTTGTGCTCCTGCTCCCAAGAACAGACCTACTGCTACTTCCTTCGCTATGATGACACTATAACCAAATACGGTACTGTATTCCGGATATGTGTGTGGCTGAACGAAAGCATACATTAAATAGGCAACGAACACGCTTAATCCAATTTTAACTTGATTAGGTACACCTTTCTGACTAAAGAACGGTGCTGCAAATACAAAAGTTGCAACTCTTGCAAACACCAGCAGGAAATACTCCAACTCCCGCACCGGAAAAGATAAGTCAACCATGCTGTCCAAAAGCTCCCTTCCGATCGATGTCTTTTATCGGATATATATGGAGAAATTTCTCCACAGGTCTTCCATATAAGCAGACATCTCATTTAACATCCAATGCCCCAGTAACATCAACCCTACGAACATTCCTACCATCTTGGGTACAAAGGTAAGTGTCTGCTCCTGGATCGATGTAACTGTCTGAAAGATACTGACAATAAGGCCTATCACAAGAGAGACGATCAATAATGGGGCCGATGTTTTAAGGATAAGAAATAATGCATCCTGCATCATATCTGTTATCATTTCTACACTCATGACCACACCCCCTAATAAAATGTTCTGACAAGATTGACAATAACCAGATTCCACCCATCTGCAAGTACAAAAAGCAGAATTTTAAATGGCATTGAAATCGTAGTTGGTGGAAGCATCATCATACCCATACTCATCAGCACCGATGCAACTACCATGTCTATTACTATGAACGGTATGTAAATGATAAATCCCATGATAAATGCTGAACGAAGTTCACTGATAATGAAGCTCGGAATCAATACCGATGTAGGTACTTCTTTCCAGTCTGTTCCATCCCACGGGATTTCTGCGATCTGCATAAATGCATCTGCATCCTTTACCTGTGTCTGTCCCGCCATGAATTCTCTCATAGGATCCAATGCCAGATCTACTGCCTCTTGCATCTGTATCTCCCCATTTTCAAAAGGAACAATTGCATCTGTATAAATCTGTGAAAATGTCGGCTGCATAATGAAAAAGGTCAAAAATAATGAAATTGCGATCAATACCTGATTGGGTGGAGCTGATGTCGTATTGAGTGCCTGCCTTGTAAAATGCAATACGATCAGAATTCTTGTGAATGAAGTGATCGTTACAAGCAGAATTGGTGCAAGTGATATTGCTGTCAAAATCAACAGAATCCGTAATGTTCCTGCCAGTTCTCCATTTCCACCATCGTAGGAAATCGTAAGACTATTTGCAATATTAAGCTGTTTCAAATCTTCTGTATTCTCTGATGAGCCAGGTTCTCTGATATTGGTTCTATTCTCATCCTCCGGCTGTTCAGAGAGAATGGAATTCGATAGAACATCATCATCGCTTGTTGCATATGCTACTGTAGTTTCTGCCAGAAAAAGGATCATCACCATTCCAATCATATAAAATAAAGTTCTGACTTTGTCCCGAAGTTTTAAGTTTTTCATAAATTTCGCCTACTTCTTGTGTGTAATTCCTTTTGCCTTGTCCAAAATTTCTTTAAAACTCATTGTCGTTCCGAGTCCCGTTTCCGATATTGTAATATCGTCCTTATCCAGCTCCCCAAGCATTGTAACTGTATCTTTACAAACTACGATGGAATAATATCTGGTGCCAATCCTTACAATCTGAATATATTTGTTCTGTGCAAGCCTGAATGTTTCTACGATTTCCACATTTGGACTTGCCATTTTGGTTTTCTGGAAACCTGCCGTAAATTTCGTTGTAAAATAAGCTAACACAAGTACAAATACAAAGATAAATACTGCGGTAATCAGTTGAACTATGGAGTCTAACCTGTTAGATGTCATTGATAACAGCATATTAACCTACTACTTTCTTAACTGCCTCTAATACTCTTTCTGCCTGAAAAGGCTTTACAATGAAGTCCTTTGCACCGGACTGGATCGCTTCAATTACCATAGCCTGCTGCCCCATTGCGGAACACATGATGACATTAGCGCCAGGATCGATTGCCTTTATTCCTTTCAGTGCCTGGATTCCATCCATCTCCGGCATTGTAATATCCATTAATGTAAGATCAGGTGCCGCCTCTTTATATTTGTCTACAGCGATCTTGCCATTTTCTGCCTCAGCAGCGATTTCATAACCGTTTTTGGTCAAAATGTCTTTTATCATCATTCGCATGAATGCTGCATCGTCCACAATTAAAATCTTCTTTGCCATTTTGTTTCCTCCAAACTATTCTGTCTGTCCTTGTAGTTTTATTTAATGATTTCCATGATTCTGACACCGAAGCTTTCTTCGATCACTACGACCTCTCCTTTGGCAACAAACTTACCATTGACCAAAATATCAATCGGTTCACCTGCGATCTTGTCCAACTCAATGATCGTTCCCGGTGCAAATTCCAGAATATCTGAAATCGACTTCGTTGTTCTGCCTAACTCAACCGTTACCTCCAGTGGAACATCTTTGATCAGTCCAATGCTTTCTGCACTTACCATTTCCGGATTTGCCGGTGCAAAGTTCTGAAACTGTGCAGGCTGTATACTCACATTAGGCATTCCGTACGGCATTCCATATGGTGGCATCTGATTATTCATTGGCATACCTGCCTGAGGCATTCCCATCTGTACACCCATCTGGTTCATATTCATGCCCGGATTACCCTGTGGCATTTCATACTGTGGTGTACCACTGTTCATCTGTGGCTGTGGTGCCGGCTGTGGTGTTGGCTGTGCTTCCGGTGTTGGTGCTGCCGCCTGAGGTGCAGGTTCCGGTTGCGGTGTTGATTCCTGTTCTGATTCTCCCATCTGCTGCATCATGAATGTATTAAAAATTGATTTTGCAAAATCCAGAGGATATAACTGCATCAATGTGGAATCTACCAAATCTTCAATCTGCATCTTAAATGAAATCTTTACGAACTTGTCCTCCAGAAATGGTGATAACTCTGAGGGTTCCTTAGTCATAAGATCTACCAGACTTGCCTCTGGCGGACTGATATCAATAGTCTTGCCAAGCATGGAAGAAAGTGATGTTGCCGATGAACCCATCATCTGATTCATTGCTTCTGAGATTGCACTTAAATGCAGTTCACTGATTTCTCCATCTACATTTGTGCCATCGCCACCCATCATTAAGTCTGTGATGACCTTTACATCATGCTCTTTTAAGACCAGAATGTTCGTACCATTGAGTCCTACTGTATATTTGATCTGAATAAATACACAAGGCTTCTCATAATTTACCATGACGTCTTCCCATGTTGTCATTTCAACAACAGGAGTTGTAATGTTAACCTTACGGTTGACCAGAGAATACAACGTAGTAGCTGAGGTTCCCATGCTGATATTGGCTACCTCACCAATTGCATCTTTTTCTACATCTGTTAATTCTCCTTCACTGCTTTCCGCTGTCGCAGTAACAGTACTGCTGCTGTTGTCATCGGCAGATAAATCTACACCATTCAGCAACGCATTTATTTCATCTTGAGATAACATACCATCCATTGCCTTACTCCTCCTCCCGTATCACTGATGTTACTCTCACAGCATATGCCTCTTTGTTCGCACCCGGTACTGCGGTAAACTTCTTAATATTTCCAACATAGACATCCAGCTCATCGTCCACTTTGGAATCAAGTCTGATAATGTCTCCTACCTGGATATTTACGAAATCATTGACTGTGATCACACTCTTGCCAAGAACTGCCTTAACAGGTACATCCACCTTGCGTACCATGACTTCGAGGAACTGTTCGTAGTCCTCTTCATCCATTTTCTGCAGATTTGAATACCAGAATTTTGTATTCAGTCTGTCCATTACAGACTCTAATGTAAAGAATGGCAGACATACATTCATCAGACCCTCTACATCACCGATTTTAATGTTCATGGTAACCAGTGCTACCATGTCATTTGGCGAAATAATCTGCGCAAACTGTGGATTTGTCTCAATTCTCTCAAGAAACGGATTGATTTCCGTTACATTTTTCCATGGTTCCCTAAGAAGCTGCATACAGATTACCATAATACGTTCGATGATACTCATCTCTATCTCGGAGAATTCTCTGGTTTTTTCCAGTGTTTCTCCCTTTCCGCCCAACATTCTGTCAATGATCGCATACCCAAGACCACTGGTCAATTCCATTATGATACTTCCCTGCATTGGCGAAAAGTTAACAATCGTAAGTAATACCGGATTAGATAAAGCATTCGAAAATTCTGCAAAAGTCACTGTCTCGGAGCTGGCTACACTTACCTGTACGCTTTTACGCAGATACACCGGCAAATTAGTTGAAAGCAGTCTTCCATAGTGTTCGAAAATCATACCTAGTGTTCTAAGATGTTCTTTAGAGAATTTGGCAGGTCTGCTGAAGTCATAATTTTTGACTTGTTTCTCATCTTTTTCCTGCATATCCTCTACGTCCAGTTCGCCGCTGCTCAATGCTGCCAGCAGACTGTCAATCTCATTTTGAGATAATACCTCTCCCATTTTGCCAATCACCCCCTGTAGACTGATTTAAGAGGTTTATTATTGATACAAGAAATTAAAAGATACTCCATAAATAAAATCAGAGCCAAATAATTCCTGAATCTTCTGTAAAATTTCTGTTTTGATCATTTCCGGATCATTTTTAGCCTCGTCCATTGTATGAGCGCCAAATACGCTGAAAATAATATCTGTGATCAGGCCTTCCTTAGATTCAAGTGTTGCTGAATAAGTAGCATAATCTGCATTCGTGGAATCCATTGATAAAGATACCTTGCCTACTGCAAAATGGCTCGTTCCGTCTTCATCATTTTTTAAAGGAATCGTAAGTTCATCAGATATGTTATATACTTCTGTATTTGCCATGGATACTGATCCCGCCGTCTCTGATTTAGGTAATCCATCAATCTCAAGTCCTATAATGGTCGAGATATCTGATACCAGTGCTGCGGTCTTTTTAGATGCACTTGTTACGCTGATCATCATAATTGCTGATAATACAATGTTCACTACCAACAGTGCCAGAATAATAATAGATAATAGATTTTTTTTCATTTCATGCACTCCCCCTTTTAATAGGCACTCAATGCGTTATAGATTTTAATTTCAACTCTTCTGTTCTTTGCTCTGCCTTCCGGCGTTGAGTTGTCTGCAATCGGCATATATTCCCCTCGTCCCGAATGCTTCATGATGCTTGGGTCAACTG
>CAYRAW010000084.1:0-10627 GCA_964422225.1 uncultured Roseburia sp. | reverse complement strand
GTATTCTTTCTTAGCTTCTTCATAGCGACCTCCTTGGTGACCATCCATCTGATAATGTTATTCTACGATGGAATTTATGATTCTTTTTCAAGTGAAGTTTACATTCCTTGTTTTCTTCGTTATTTGACTATGCCATCATACAATATGCAGATGGTTTATCTTTCAGTCCATGTTTACAAAAAGGAAAGCTCTGCACCATCTGGTACAGAGCCTTAACTCTATTCATAATATTCATTTTAGTATTGTGCATTTAACCTTTGAATTTGCCTTTTCTGATGAAAAATCAATAACCGTTCTCTTATAATCCAGAATAGACTAAATCCAAGGCCATAGATTCCAACCATTCCTATATCAAACGAATTAAGGAAATTATAAACTGACTCTCCAAAAATATATCTGTACAGCATTAATGAAGCATCATTTTTTGTATATCCAGTCATAATACAAGAAGCATAAAATAAACAAACAAATATCCAGTAAAAACCTTTTTATAGAACATCTTAGCCGTTTCTCTGTCTTCTACTGTAAGTAATTCGTATTGGAATAAAAGTATGAGTGCTACAGAAATGACCCATATTGTAACCCAACTATATTCAGTGTTCGCAATCAAGTTAGAATTACTTGCCTGCTGGATTAGTGAGATGAAATTAGCTGTCAGTACACCTGCAGACAAATACCCTGATGAAGATCCTGATGAAAAAACCATCCACAGCAAAAATACAAGCTTTATCCATGAAAATCCGGTTACAACCATCAGGTATATTCCTATTCCTAACATACACGTGCTAAGAAAAATAATATCTTTTTTAAAGATTTTTAATATGCCTTTTCCTAGACATCCTGCAAGAAACGCATATTCCCAAAATGAGAAAGCTATTACAAGCTCCGGAGCCATTGTCAATTTCCATGCAATAACTTCCAAGAACAACATTATAGAGCCAACTATTAAGGAAGCATTTTTGTGTTCCTTCTTGTATCCAAGACTGGCACTATACATCAACTTTTCTATATCGAGGAGCATTTCAGCCATCGACTGGTATCTCTGATCTGGATTGTAGCTGCATGCTTTCGATATAACGTAATACAAATCTCCAGATATATCTTTTTCCGGAAATGGCACTTCAAACCCAGGCATATATTGAATAGCAGCGTTAACATTATATGTATTCGAGGCTGGAAATTTCAATCCGTTTGCAAGGACATATAGCATCATACCAAAGGAGTAAATATCGGCCGTATTATCATATTTTTCATCTGATGCTCTTACTTCTGGTGCGGCATATCCTTTTGTAAATGCAATAGTTGTAGCAAAGCCATTATCAGTCTTTTTTGCAATACCGAAATCACCTAATTTATACTGCTTTTTCTTTTCCGAATAAAACACATTCTCAAGTTTAACATCTCTATGCAATATATTTTTATCATGCGCTCTTTTCAATGCCGTGCCAATATCATATGCCAGCTTTAAGATTTCCTGCTCATCACCTTGAGCCAATTGCTCCGGCAGCATCTTAATGTTTCCTCCTTTTGTTCTGCTAATAACAGAAGAAATCTTCTCCATCAGGACAAACTGCAGTTTGATTGTTGTTCTTGATATGTTTTCAGGCTTTTCTTTTACTGCTGACAGAACATTGTCTTTTTCGTCGAATGTTACCCATAGTTCTGTATGATCATATATTTTTACAACATTATCCTGGAAGTCACCAATATCCTTCTGCACAGCAACTGCGTCATTAAAGAAATCTGAGTCTGCGTTCTGATTGCGAAAACCGATTACCTTTAGAGCGAAGTTATTCTTGTGAGAAGTTTTATTCTCTGCTTCATAAACCTCGGCTGATCCTCCTCTTCCCAACAATTTAAGGCCAGCCTCATTTCTGCACAAAGTATACTTTGCAAAAGGGAGATTTAGCGTATCTAATTGTATTAAAATTTTAGATATATCTTCACTCGTCCACAGATTCATCTACTATATCTTCCTCATCATCTAAAAGTCCGTAGTACCATAAATATGCAACTTCAACTAGCCAGAATCCAATTCCGGTTCTAACCAAATGGATATGTTTTAAAATACTTGGAATTTCAATCACATTAAAGTGTCCAAGAATCAGTAAAATCACACCTGCAATTATCATCAAATACCATATTTTATCCAATATCCACTGAATAATACTCTCTGTATTGTTAGCTTTTCTATAATCGAGTCTAAGCAGCAAACAGCTTTCCAATACAGCTACCAACGCAATTAAAACAATCCAGCCAAGATCCCATCTACTCAAGAAATTAAGCCAGGCAAATTTTCCGGTCAGCATCTGTGCCATCCATAGACCCATTCCAATAGATGTTCCTGCGGTAATTGATGGAATTCCTATTAAAACTGTTATGATTGCAACTATTTGCGGCACTCCAACTCCAAGGTAATACATTGAAAATCCCGCAACACCAACTGTGAAAGCTGTCCATTCCACATGAAACTCTTTTACTCTCTGTAAAACTGATGCAACGAATAATGAAAATGGAACAATCCAAAATTCCCATCTATTAAGATATGAAGCATCTGGCGAAAATGCCTTTAGTAGGAAAGCTACCAGGATTGCTGTAATAACCATTCGCCATATACTTGATGAACTATATATTTCTTTTTCTGACTGAAGTTTTTCTTTACGTTCTTCCCTAGTTAATTCACTTTCATCTTTTCTCCACCAAGGAATTTCTTCTTCATCTTTTTCTACATCACTATCGCCTGCTTTTGGCTCTCTATAAGTTTCAGTTAAGATGTCCTCTTCATCGTCTGCTATACCTTCTGTATAAGTTACTGTTTCCAAATCCTCATATTCTGTGAAGCCTTCGTCCGTATAACTACCATCAATTCTTCCAATATCCATCAATACTTCTTCAACCGACTGATATCTATCCTGCATGCGGTAACTACACATTTTCCTAATGATTCTCGCCATTTCTTCTGAAGCATTAGCCGGTGCAGGCATCACAAAATCCTTTGAGTATTGAACAATATTTGCGTGATAACCATCAGATGCAGGGAATCTTAAATCATTAAGAAGCAGATAGAGCGTGATTCCAAACGAATATACATCAGCAGTTAAATTGTATGATTCTTCCAATTGCCGTTCTATCTCTGGGGCTCCATAACCATCTGTAAATACAACGGTTTCAGCCTCCCCTTCACCAACATATCTAGCTATGCCAAAATCCCCCAGCTTATATTGCTGAAGGTCGTTATCCCAAAATATATTCTCAAGTTTAATATCTCTATGAAGAAATCTATTATTGTGTACTGTGAAAAGAGCTCTACCTATATTCTCAGCGAATTTAATAACACCTTCTTCTGACTTTAAGTCCTCTCGTTTTAGTTCAACATTTCCATATTTGTCTTTTGAGATTACATCATCCAGTTTTTCCATAAGGACAATTTCAAAATGAATGCCATCATCTTCTTCATATCCTTCCTGATTTACGCCGACGATATTTACTACGTTACCTTCATCATCTAAATGTAGCTTCATTGTCCATAATGCTATTACACGCATTATGTTGTCCGATTGCTCACTTAAAAAATATTGAATCTGGGTAGTCTCTAAGATTAATTGTTCATCTACATCTTTCCCTATGCCAATTATCTTTGCAGCATAATGTCTCTCCGGTGCCATAGAATCATACATTTCATAAACATATGAAAAACCGCCCCGTCCAAGTAAGTTAAGCTCATTATTTACTTTATAAAATTTATATCTTGGATCAATAAACCCTATATCTTCCAATTGAAGAAGAAGTTTATCAATGCCAGCCTTGTCCAAGCTCAACATACCTAATCGCCTTTCCTCTAGTGACCAATAACCTCCATGTCACCAACCATATATGTTAAATCGCCCATATAAATTGCGATTCCATCTTCCTTCTCAATAACAGTTCCTTTTTCAGGATCTACCAATGTCGTCTCATTTTCCCCTGATTGAAAACTTACTGTCCTGTAACCTTTTGAGTCCATAACTCTCCAGGCTTCATCATATTCTCTTTCTATATAAAGACCCCAGATTGTCTTACAGTTAATGACCTCTTCTTCACCACCACCAAATACAAATACATCTCCATCTTTAAGCATCACCGGTTTAATTCTTCCATATATTCCTGAGCCAATATGCTTGTGATTGTATACTGTGCCATTCTTTCCCTTATGATCCAGATAGAACCAAATTCCATCCATATTCTGAAATTTTCCATGTTTTCTGCTCACTGTAGCTGAATGAAGTTTTATATCTGGCACATTGTCCTTTGATGGTCTGCCAATCTCCCACGAAGCCTTGTCATCTAAAGAATACGATGTCAGCTGACCATTCTCTATTAAAATTAAATTATTACCTTTTTTACCATGCATCATCATCCATCTCCGGTAATTCTGTGATAAAAGATTCTATTTCCGGCAAAGCAAAGTCTTCGAGTATTTCCCGCGCATATCTACAAAGCTCATCTGGGTCAAACTCTTCTGATTCGGTATCAAGCATATTATTAAGACTTGCGTCATCTAATATAAACATGATTACACTCTCAAAAATATTCTTTGCACAAAGTGGCTCCATATGAGCGAGCTCAAGCATTTCATCAATTTGGTCATGATCCATGCTAAGATGCAGTCCTAATGAAATTATCTTATTTCTTGTTGGATACCACTTATTCTGTCTAATAGCCGATACGCACTGCCTTAATGATGAAGACCAATCCTGTGCCTCTGCAAGTTCGAACACGCTTCCGTCAAAATCCTCATAATTAGCCGCCAAATTCATTTTTACATAAGCATAAAATCTTTGATAAGTTGAGGCAAAGATTGAAGTATTCTCTGCTATGAAATTTTCCAACTCATCTTCATCTTTTACATTTGATAGCTTCTCATCAAATAAAACCGTACTCATATCTTCTGCTTCTGCAGAATCATCTCTAATGATATTTTCTTTAATCTTATCCAGAATATAATTGTACTTTGTTAATGTTTCCTCGCCATAATTCTTGTCTAATACAAAAATGCAGACACAGTCTTCCAAACTTTTTGCATACAGCGCTGGATATTGACCATATCGTTGAAGCAACTGATCCATCTTTTCTCTTCCATAACCAGCTGCCATTCCTATTCTTAGAAATGTCTCGCGATTTTTTGGTATAGCCCCATTGCACCATTTATTTATTGCAACTCGGCTTACTCCGCATATATCTGCAAATTTTGTTTTTGTTAATCCGCTTTCGGATATAATTTCATTAATTTTTCGAGACCATTGCTCCTGCTGAGTTTTTATCATTGGAAATATTCTTTCCTTCAGTTCGTCGATATCCTCACATTTAGAAATCTCATCTCTTATATAAACGGTCTCAAAATTATTGCTGTCCATATCCATGAATCCTTTCTCCTAATTGCCAGGCCTGTACTATGCAGGCCCAGCAGCTAATAAAGAAGTCATGCACTAAACAGATACTGTTTTTAATAAATCATGCTCTCCTTGTAAGCCTTTCTTACAGGAAGAATTGGAAGGAAAATAAATGCAAAGATTGCAAATACAAATGACATGATAAAAGTCATAATATCATATGGGAAGGGAACTACGATCCAGCCCCACTTTGCAATTCCACCTGCCATCTTAATAGCAGTACCAAGACCTCCAAAAATGTAAGAAACTAAACCTGCAACAAATCCGATGCACATCAGAATTGCTCCGAAATCGGATCCTGATAAACCTCCGACAAGTCCTCCAATTACTGAAAATGCTGTTGCTCCGAATGCAATGTACTGTGCGATTTTAAGTCTGTCCATGATAAATCTCCTTTTCTTTAACCTTGAATTTTTGTTGTTCAGCTCTTGCTGATGAACTTATAATACAAGCTATTTGACTTATCATTTTCAGGTCAAGTTTACACTGTCATTCTATAAATCAGTATACGCTAGTTTCTTTATTTTTGGAAACCATAAAATTATATTTTTGTTCTGTACAAAATCTCTCCAACTTCAATCAATGCTTCGGCAGTAGCCGCACCGAGCTGTATTACAAATATAAATGCCGCCATCCCGCAGAATACTACAAACTCCAACCATTGTTGTGATAGAACAGCCATAAGGACAAGTACTCCAATAATCAGATACAAAAATCCCGCTACAACATTTCCAAGTTTTTCCGTTGTCTTCACAGCAATGCCTAACATTGACAATATTACCCATATCAAAACTGCTAAAATCTTTAAAATCACCTTCATCTCCTGTTTCTCCTATCTTGCTTTTGCAAACTGCGGCATATCTGCATTAACCTCTGCCTGATAATAACTGCTGATTGTTGTTGGTGCATTGAACAGAGCTGCCAACAGATATTTTTTAATGTTCCGTACCCTGGTGGTATTTGACTTCAAGCATTTCCTTCTCAAAAGGATCCCGTTCAATCAGGATATCTATTGCCAGGTTATCTCTTACCAATTCTGCATATGCGTTTACATCATCCATCACATCTGATCTCATCCAATCTGCTGATAAGATAAGATTTGATTCAGTATTACTCAAATTAGTATTAACCTGAATTATTCACGATCACGCTATGAAAGTGGCTAAAGACCGCATTATTACTGTATTTCAACTGCATATTGCTTTTCACTTATTAAGTGAATAAAAAAAGAGACCATATTTGTGGTAAAATTTAGGTGTCGAATCCAAACAAAACCACAAAGGAAGGTCTCTATGGATATTTTAAACACCACATCACTTGAAAGCAATAAGCAGATTAAAATAAATTTTGATGGAGACGATTTATCCTCCGATGCAGGACTTCTTTTATTCAAAGAATTCCTGTGTATCTCTCGCATATCCATAATCTGTAAACTGTCCCATTTCGTTAATGGCCACGCCCCTGCCATAAGCCTCATAATCGAAGTAATCAGCCAAATGATCGGGAATCTCCAGCATACCGAGTTCTTCGATATAGTAGCGTCCCAGATCTGCATTGCTTTCGACTCCCGGATAGATTTCATACTTGTCCAGGTTATCAATCAGGTTGATCACATCTTGTATGCTGCCCGTATAATCGCTGACCTGCATTGCAGCCTGAAAATGGTTGTAATCATGGTCATCCAGTTCATCGAGCTTGGAGGCCAGATAATTCAGTTCATTCAGGTTTTCGTATTCTCCCAGCTTTTCATACAGCCCATCAACATAACAGTCATAATCACTTATGAACCATTCCTCATAGGGATTACCAAAGTCATCTTTCGAGCCGATTCCAATCCGTTCAAATACCTTCTGCAGTTCTTCTGATGTGGTAGGGAATTTAACCCATTCACCTGCCAGCACACCCTCGTTATATTTTCCAAGGTTTGTGATGTAGGCTTCAAATGGACAGTCATGGTCATATTCATATACCATGTAATTTCCTCCTCTTTCATTTTTCTCGGGTTGTCACCCAGTTTTCGGCATCAAAAAAGCGCCATACCCATCACCTTTCCGGCAATGAGCTGACGCTTTATTTTTGTCCGTATTCTTTTGCAAAAGAAAAACAAATGAGATGCAAGTTCGTGGCTCACGTCTCATTTGTCTATGATAATATTAGCACAGGTCTTTTTAGAAAAAAAGAGTCAAAGCATCTACAAAAACCCTACAAAACGACTTTTCAAGCTATTTATAAGTGGCCAATGTTCTCTGATAAGGAACAATAATATCTAAATCTGCACGCTGCTTAAAATTTGTCACGTAGTAGTCTCTATACCATCTTATATTGGAAGTTGCCGATGCTCGCGAAATTCCAATCTCCTCCAAAACACGCATGATGTATCTGGTATCAAGAGAATTCCCCCTGCGCTTTATTAAGTTCTTGATTATCCTTCTAATCTGTATAGGTGTCATTGCTTTTTTCTCCTCACATATCTGATTCAGCTGCGTATGTCGCCTTGCTTCTATTTTCACTCTTCTGCATCCAACATAAAACATTCAGGAAAATTCCAACTGCTACACATATAAAGAATACTGTCCACTGTTGCTGCACGCTATCATTCATATCTGCCTGAATATCTTCCAATGAATACACAATGTATACCCGGTTTTCTTCATCAAGCCATCTATTCTTATAAGACATTCCCATCCGGTCAAGTAACATCCCATACATAATCTTGGACTGGGTGGACAGGGAAGCATATGCTTCCCCCACCACAAGTTCCCTGGGAATTCTGATAAAAGCAAACTGCTCTGCCTGGTTGCCGACATAATATTTCATCTGCATATCTATTCCTCGCCTTCCTGTGCCTGTTTCCACTGTTCCAATAATCCAAATACGATTTTCTCCATCTCCATCTTTGAATAATAAGCCGGAAAATATTTTCGCAGTTTCCTGTCACTCAAAATGATTTTTCTTGCCTCAGAAGGTTTTGCTATACTGCCAACCAGAATATTGATTAACCGTTCCTGCGTCATGCTGTTATCCTCGCGATATTGTCTGAGTTCCATAAGCTGCTCCTGACGGATCATGCCGTTTTCACGGATGTATTCATAAAGCCACTGCTGGACGTTTTTATTAAAATAGGAAAGCTCAACTGCTACCGATAAAGCGAGTCGTTTCTCATCCACCATATCAAGAAGCTTCGGGATCAGTTCTGTTAAACGTATATACTTGTGTACTTGAGATTTAGCCAATCCTTCTGCTTGTCCTATATCATCTCCGGTTCTTCCTGACTTCGTCCACTCAGTGGACAAAGTGGACTTACCTTGATGTTTCATCGCATCCATTTTCATTTTCAATGAAAATGCTCTCTCACTCGGCAATATCTCTGAACGTTGGCATCCACCATTGCAATGGTCGCCTCATCATTCGTCATTTCCTTGACCAGTGCCGGTATCCGGAGAAGCCCTGCTTTTTTAGCAGCATGTAGCCTTCTGTGTCCGGAGATCATCTCATAAGTGCCCTCATCGTCCGGTCGCAGAAGTACAGGTGTCAACACTCCGTTCGCTTTAATACTTTCCACCAGTTCCTCCATTTTTTCATCATCAACGACCTTAAATGGATGATTTTCAAATGGATAGATTGCTCTCACATCAATATCTACCGCGCCTTCTATCTCTGGGACACATAATAATTCATCAATACTTGTAAGCTTTACTTTCTGACCTGCTCTACTTGCCATTACCGATTACCTCCTGAATGAGTGCTGAATATGCAAATGCCGCCTTACCTTTAGGGTCATATTCATAAATGCTGCTGCCCTCTGCACTGATCTCCGCTGCTCTTACCGATAATGGAATCTCAACGGCAAACACATTGAGACTTGCTGAATATGCTTCATACACCTGCAAAGAAATATCCTTTGCATAATTCGTTCTGTTATCAACCATGGTGATCAAAATTCCCTCTATCTGTAATCCAGGATTTAGCTGACGCTTTACTCTGCTGATTGTCTTGATGAGCTGTTGCAAACCCTTTACCGGAAGATACGCAGCCTGAACCGGTATCAATACTGAATCAGCCGCTGCCAGTGCATTGATTGTCAGCATTCCCATCGAAGGCATACAGTCGATAATAATGTAATCATAGTTCTTTCTGACATAACTGATGTATTCCCGAAGGATCGTTTCCCTACTGATCACACCGATTAGAGAGATTTCAAGACCAGACAGTTCAATATTTCCAGGCAAAATATCCACACCTTCCTCATGTTGCAAAATTCCTTTGCCTACATCAATCGGTTCTTCATTGATAATTTTCATCATAGCGGTGGCAAGTGAATATTCCATGCTGTCCGGCTCTGAAAAGCCCAGGCTGATAGTAAGTGAACCCTGCGGATCTGCATCAATCAAGAGCACTTTTTTTCCTTCCCTTGCAAGACCAATTCCCAGATTCACACAGGTTACTGTCTTTCCGACTCCGCCTTTCTGGTTTGAGACTGCTATAACTTTACAATTCTGTTCCGCCATCTTAGTAATCCTCCTCATCCGCAAATGACTCAATAAACTCTTCTACCTTTTCCAGATTGACAAGTACGCATCTCTTTACTTTTCTGACTGCTCCTGCATCTTTGTCCAATTGCTCAAAAGTATGGCGCCCTAACGAAAAGAGTTCTGCTCCCTCCTCGTATCTCACATATTTTTTCTTTCTTGACTTTACTAATTCTTCCATTTCCTTTACTTCTTTTCTCGTTCTTGACATGACATGATCCTCCACTTCATAAATAACATCTTCGTCTTCGGTTACTGCACATTTTTCTTCCAGATACTGCTCAAACACCACAGTATCTACAATTGCTGTCTTTCTGAGAGCCAAAGTGGCTCCGGCTTGCTTAGCCACTGACACGAACACCCAATAAGGTAATCCGTATAATCTTGCTGCCTGCGGATAGGTCATATAGTTGTGGTTTCTACCCTTCAAATATTTCTCCAGATTCACAGGCGGTGCCTTTGACATATTTGCCTCCTTTCCGATTAGAGATGCTATTTTAAGGACATGCCTATCTTAAATACAAAAAAGGCATCCATATTCAGTATTTCTACTAAATACAAGTGCCTAATTTCAATCATTTTTGAACCGGCTATACCTCATTTGACACATAGGTGACAATCCATAGAAGCATGTTGAGTTTTCTCATTTGAATCCATACATCTCCATCG
>CAYRAW010000083.1:0-10656 GCA_964422225.1 uncultured Roseburia sp. | reverse complement strand
CGAACTGCTTCCTAAATATACAGCGGGCGAATAATAAACATTATAACGAAAGCTCTGTATTACCGCAGGGGCGAAAGCATTGCTTTCTCCTCTGCGGAATGTGTATAAGGAGGTAAAACATGAATCAGAGTGCTGCAAAAAAAACGGGCAGAATGGTCATTGTACTTAATAAGGTCAAAACCTATTTTTCAAAACCTCAGAATATTATACTGCTTCTGTTCGGTATTGTTCTTACCTTTACCACAATAGCTCCTATTGTAGCAATTATGGAGGATACATTCAAGATCCATCCCGGAACGATCGATGCTCATCTGACTGGCAGGGCATCAGGATATTCCACGGTGAATTATATAGACCTTTTTACCAGTAAAATGGCAAGAAATAATCTGTGGATGCCATTACTGAATACAGTATTATTAGCAATATTTACCTGTTTGATCTCAATTCTGTTTGGTGGTTTATTTGCATTTTTGATCACCAGAACAAATCTGAAATGTAAAAAATATTTGAGTTCAATTTTTATTTTTCCATATATTATGCCCCAGTGGACGTTGGCAGTTGTATGGCAGAATGTATTTAACAGTAATGCTGTAACAGGAACCGCAAATGGTTTGCTGGCTTCCCTGTTTGGAATTGAAATGCCAACATGGTGGTGTCTTGGATTATTCCCGAGTGCGGTAGTTCTGGGACTGCATTATGCACCATTTGCATATATCCTGATCGGCGGAATTTTCCGCAATATGGATGCCAATCTGGAAGAGGCAGCAACAATTCTGGATACACCCAAGTGGAAGACAATGTTTCGAATTACCCTGCCGATGGTAAAACCGGCAATTTTATCTACGATCCTTCTTGTATTTGGAAGTGCGATGGGAAGCTATCCGGTACCGCATTATCTGGGATTGACTACGATGTCTACAAAATATATTTCCATGAACTCCAAGTATACAGGGGAAGCAAGTATTCTTGCAATTATCATGATGGTATTTGGCGTAGCAATTCTGCTTATGAATCAGATCAGCTTAAAGAGCAGAAAAAATTATACGACCGTTACGGGAAAGTCAGGACAGATTTCTAAGATCAATCTTGGGAAAGCAGGCAAATATCTAATAGCGATCATGTTGATCGTGATTACTTTCTTCACAAGTATTTTCCCAATTTTGTCCTTTGCATTAGAAACATTCCTTCCTAATCCCGGAGATTACAGTTTCCTGTATACGATGGATCCAGGCGCACTTACTACTAAGTGGTGGGTAACAGATAATAATGGAGCAGGAGCTTTGTACGGACAGCCAGGTATTTTACATAATCCATTGATCTGGAGAGCATTTAAAGGAACCCTGCTGGTTGCCGTCTGCTGCGCACTGATTGCAGGTACGATCGGTACTTTGATCGGGTATGCAGTATCCAAGAATAGAAGAAGTAAATGGGCAAATTATGTTAACGGAATGGCGTTTCTGCCATATTTGATGCCTTCGTTAGCTGTAGGTGCCGCATTCTTCATTTTATTTTCAAATGATAAGATAAATTTGTTTAATACATATACGTTATTGATCATTACAGGTGTAATCAAATATATACCTTTTGCAAGCAGAAGTGCTTTGAATTCTATGCTGCAGTTATCTGGAGAAATAGAGGAGGCTGCTATTATACAGGATCTTCCATGGCACAAGAGAATGTTCCGTATTATTGTCCCTATCCAGAAGTCATCAATCATCAGCGGATATATGCTTCCATTCATGACTTGCCTGAGAGAATTGTCCTTGTTCCTTCTGTTGTGTACACAAGGATTTATACTTTCTACAACTTTGGATTATTTTGATGAGATGGGTCTGTATGCATTTTCAAGTGCGATCAACCTGATTCTGATCGTAACAATCCTGATATTTAATACATTAGTAAATAAGTTGACCGGGTCCAGTCTGGACGAAGGTATTGGAGGTAAATAATTATGCCGGAAATTAAATTGACACATATTACAAAAAGATGGGGAAAATTTTATGCAGTAGATGATTTAAGTCTGGATATGGAGGATAATTCCTTTATTACTTTACTGGGACCTTCCGGTTGTGGGAAAACGACAACTTTGCGTATGATCGCAGGATTGGAAACTCCTACCAGCGGACAAATAAAGATTGGTGACCGTGTAGTATTTGACAGCGAAGCAGGAATCAATGTACCCGCTAATAAGCGAAAAGTCGGTTTCCTGTTCCAAAATTACGCATTATGGCCCAATATGACTGTTTATCAGAATATTTCATTTGGACTTAGTAATGTGAAAGAGGAAATGCCTGTCATTGATGTGGAATCCAGAGCATTGAAAAGTCAGATAGATGCTTTGAAAAATCCCAAAGAACTTGTAAATCTGGTTGAAGAATGCAGGGATAAAAAAGGAAAACCGGACCTTGATATGGTATATTTGAAATTGATAGATAATTATACCATTTCCATTTATACAGCCAAAGCATTATATGGATATAAAATACATGAAGCGGCAGATCCGGAAGCAGTGGCAAAAGCCAAAAGACAGGAACTGGCAGCAAAACTGGACAGTATACTGGCAGGATATAAAGAAAAAGGGCAGGAATTAAATGATAAATATGAAGTGCTTTCCAATGGCAAAGTGCTGACAAAAATCCGTAAGTTTACAAAGGAAGAAGTGGATTTGTCTGTAAGGAGAGTATCCAGGATCGTTAAGATCGGTATGTTTATGGATCGTTACCCAGCAGAATTGTCAGGAGGGCAGCAGCAGAGAGTCGCAATTGCAAGAACGTTGGCACCGGAGCCTCAGGTTCTGTTCATGGATGAGCCATTGTCCAATCTGGATGCAAAGCTTCGTCTGGAAATGCGTTATGAATTACAGCGTCTGCATGTAGAGACAGGAAGCACATTCGTATATGTGACACATGATCAGATGGAAGCTATGACACTTGCTACCAAAATCTGCCTGATCAATAATGGCGTTTTACAGCAATATGAGGCTCCACTATCAGTTTATAACAGACCTAATAATTTATTTGTAGCTGATTTCGTAGGAAATCCTTCTATTAATTTTGTGGAGGCAAAAGGTAAACAGAATGCAGATGGCAGTATAGAGATGACTATACTGAATGGGAAAAAAGCACTTTTCCGACCTGAGGAATCCGTTGAGTTATCCAGATGGTTTGCCCAGAGAGATAAGGCAGAGGCAGAAGAAAAGGCGAGATACAAAGAGCAGATGCAGGATAAGAAGGCAGTAGAGAAATCCAATAAGGATGAAGTGTTTAAGTACCATATTGCAAGAGTGAATGAAGATGATTATGTTTTGAAAGAAGAACCGGTGATCACAAACGAAGATTTCGTAATAGGTATACGTCCGGAGGCACTGCATCTTCATGAAACGGCAGGTCTGGATGGCATAATTTATGGTGCAATGCCTACGGGTATGGAATCAACGATCAAACTTTGCATCGGTGAGTATCTGCTGACGGGCGTAGTGTTTGGCAATACTGCTTATAAAATTGGTCAAAATGTTAAATTTGAGATTGCAGGTGATGATATTTTACTTTTTGACAGAAAATCCGGAAGAAGGATTGCTTCAGGTAATCTGAGCGTGTAGGTAAGAAACATTATAAAGAAATTGATAATCGTACAGACAGTAGATTAAGGCGGATCAGCCAGATTGCTTATGACTTGATATTTATGAACGAATCTGTTATGATTAAAAAAGTTGGATGCTCCTGATAGACAGATCAGGAGCATCTTTTGCAAATGTGTTATAGATAAGGATAATATTTATGAGAAAAATAAAGAATAAGTGTCGGTTCGCAGTTCTGCTTGTCGTTTGTGTGCTTGGAACTGTCAGTTGTGCGTCTAAGAATGACAGTGGAGATTATACCAGAGTAGTTCTGACCACAGGGTTTGCACAGGATGAGATATTTCGTATTGAGAAGCTTTCCTGTACACTCCCGGAGATGATGGTATATCTTACGAACATGAAAAATCAGTACGAATCAGTGTATGGAGACAGGATATGGCAGGCTTCCTATGAAGGAGAAACGCTGGAAGGAAATATAAAAGAAACTGTCCTTGCAAGGGTTGCCAAAATAAAGGCCATGAATCTGTTAGCTCAGGAAAAAGATATAACGCTGGAAGAAGAAGAACAGGACAAGATTGTCAAGGCAGCAGAGGAGTATTTCCATTCTTTGTCTGCACAGGAAGTTCAGGAGCTGGGAGTTACACAGGCTCTGATCCAACAAATGTATGAAGAATATGCCCTGGCAGGGAAAGTATATGAATATCTGATCGCAGATATCAATCCCGAAATCAGTGATGATGAAGCACGTACCATTACGGTGCAGGATATTCTGATCAAAACATATTCCCTGAATGAGAATGGAGAGAGGGTGTCCTACAGTACACAGGCGAAGCAGGAGGCATACCGGCGTGCACTGGAGGCTTGGCAGAGAGCAAAAGCAGGCGAAGATTTTTCCTCTCTGATAGCAGAATATAATGAAGATGCAAATTCTACGTATTCTTTTGGAAAAGGCACGTATGAAGATGCTTTTGAAGAAGCTGCATTCAATCTGGGAACGGATGAGATCAGCGGAGTCGTGGAAACTGCGTACGGATATCATATTATAAAGTGCATCAGCACATTTGACCGTGATGAGACAGACCGCAATAAAGTCAAGATCGTAGAACAGCGAAGAAAAGAAGTGTTTGAAGAACAATATTCAGCCTTTGTGGATGGACTTACGAGAAATATGAATACAAAATTGTGGGATGAAGTCAGCTTCCTTGATGACGAAAATGTGACCACGGATAGTTTTTTTGAAGTATATCATAGTTATTTCTAAAAAATATATAAACCATTTATTAATTATTAGCACTCAACCAATTTGAGTGCTGATTTTCTATTGACTTTTAATTTTAGAGGGATTACACTATACCATAAATAAGAAAACTTTTGGAAAGGGACGTGATTTTACATGGCTGAGAAGCATGGCAGTTTATCAATTAACAGTGACAATATTTTTCCTATTATTAAGAAGTGGTTATATTCCGACCACGATATATTTTACAGAGAATTGATTTCCAATGGATGTGATGCCATTACCAAGTTAAAGAAACTTGAGATGATGGGTGAGTATACTTATCCTGAAAATGTTAAAAATGACATACATGTCATTATTGACCCGGAACACAAGACATTGAAGTTTGTTGATACAGGTCTTGGTATGACAGCAGATGAGGTTGAGGAATATATCAACCAGATCGCTTTCTCCGGTGCGACAGATTTTATTGAGAAGTATAAGGATAAAGCAAATGATGACCAGATCATTGGTCATTTCGGTTTAGGTTTCTATTCTGCATTTATGGTAGCAGATGAAGTGCATATCGATACTCTTTCCTATAAGGAAGGTGCGACACCTGTACACTGGGAATGTGACGGCGGTACAGAGTTTGATATGAAGGAAGGCGACAGAACAGTAGTGGGTACAGAGATCACACTGTTCCTGAATGAAGATTGTCTGGAGTTCTGTAATGAATACAAGGCAAGAGAAGTGATCCAGAAATATTGTTCTTTCATGCCATATCCGATCTATCTGGAAAAGGCAAATGCGCCTGAAGAATTTGAAACCATCAATCCTGAGGACAAGAAGGATGATGATGTGGTTGTAGAGACAGTAGAGGAAGATAAGCCTGGCAAGGAAGAAGGTTCTACTGAAAAAGTAACCAAGCTCAAGATCAGGAAAAGACCGGTTGCCCTCAACGATACACATCCTTTGTGGACAAAACATCCCAATGAATGTACCAAGGAAGAATATGTAGACTTCTACCGTAAGGTATTTAAGGATTATAAGGAGCCTCTGTTCTGGATCCATCTGAATATGGATTATCCTTTCAATATGAAGGGTATTTTGTACTTCCCCAAGATCAACATGGAATATGAATCCATCGAAGGTACGATCAAGTTATATAACAATCAGGTATTTATCGCTGATAATATCAAGGAAGTTATTCCTGAATTCCTGTTATTGTTAAAGGGTGTCATTGATTGCCCGGATCTGCCTCTGAACGTATCCAGAAGTGCTCTGCAGAATGATGGCTTTGTGAACAAGATCCGTGAGTACATTACCAAGAAGGTAGCTGACAAGCTCTCCGGTATGTGCAAGACAGATAAAGAGAATTATGAGAAATACTGGGATGACATCAGCCCATTCATCAAATTCGGCTGCTTAAAGGATGATAAGTTCTGTGAGAAGATGACAGATTATATCCTTTTCAAGAATCTGGATGGAGAGTACATGACTCTGCCGGAGTGTCTGGAAGTTAAGAAGGTAGATCCGGATGCCGAAGAGAATAAGGATCAGGCAACAGATGCTGCAACCGGTGAGAAGGTAGAAGCAGAGGTTGTTGATGAGAATGAGGATGAGGAACAGGTAGATATTCCTACAGAGGACAGCGAGACTAAGGAGAAGATCATTTACTATGTAACTGATCTGGTACAGCAGAGTCAGTATGTAAACATGTTCAAGAAAGCCAAGATGGATGCTGTAGTTCTTCCTGACAGAATCGACCAGCCTTTTGTATCACAGCTTGAAGCTAAGAATCCAGGCGTAAAATTTGCCAGAATCGATGCTGATCTGACTGAGACTTTCAAGACCAAGAATTCCAAGAAGGTCGATGAAGAACTGGCTAAGAAGAGTGAAGAAATCTCAGCCCTGTTTAAGAAGGCTATCAAGAAGGATAACATAACTGTCAAGGTTGAAAAGCTTAAGAACAAGGATATCTCTTCCATGATCACTGTATCTGAGGAAGCCCGCAGAATGCAGGATATGATGAAGATGTATGCAATGCCGGGCATGGATATGGGCATGAATAAGGAAGGCGAGACGCTGGTACTTAATGCCAATAACAAGCTGGTAGAATATGTTCTGGATCATCAGGATGGTGAGAATGTTGGACTGATCTGCGAACAGCTCTATGATCTGGCTCTGTTACAGCAGGCTCCACTTCAGCCGGAAGCTATGACGAAGTTCATTGCAAGAAGTAACAAGATTATGATGCTGCTTGCGCAATAAGAAGATTTGGGGTACTCTATACAAGGTAGAGTACCCTTTTTGTGTGTAGAGGAGGATCTGGATGGAGAATTTTGTATTTATTATGGAAATCATAGGAACAGTGGCTTTTGCTGTATCAGGGGCAATCACGGGAATTGAGAAAAAGATGGATATATTTGGAGTGGCGATATTGGGACTGACGACAGCGGTAGGCGGTGGAATCATCAGGGATATGCTGATCGGAAATACGCCGCCGCAGACTTTTCAGGATCCGATATATTCGATAATTTCTATCATTACAGCAATCATTGTATTCTATCTGGCGGGAAAGAAGAGAAACGGTACAGATCAAAGAATCTGGGATATTGTGCTCTTAGTCATGGATACATTGGGATTAGGAGTTTTTACAGTGGTTGGAATCAGTACAGCTTATGCGGCGGTGCCGGAGAGCGGAAAATTCCTGCTTATCTTCGTCGGTGTGATAACCGGCGTGGGAGGCGGTGTGATGCGTGATGTCATGGCAGGGAATATGCCATATATTTTTGTAAAGCACATTTACGCATGTGCTTCTCTGGCGGGAGCTTTCATATGTGCTTATGGATGGGAAGCAATGGGAATGAGAAATGCCATGGTAGCAGGAATGCTGCTGGTAGTAGTGATCCGTTTTCTGGCTGCTTATTATAGATGGAACCTTCCAAAAGCGGCAGCATAAAAAATACTCCTTACTGCAGGTGTGTGCAGTAAGGAGTATTTTTATGCCTGCTTCTTGTGTTCAATGACATAGAACTGTGTAAGCCGGTCCTGCTCTACGAGCCATGCCTGGTCATCTGGCTTATGGACAGTCTGACATAATGTAGTGTAGATGCCAAGAGTCGGATTCCACAGATAATCTTTCTCTTCATAAATGCCAAGGAGCAGATTCCTGTCTACCAATCCTGTGAATCCTAATTCTCTGACCGGTTCCAAGCTTAACTGAAAGGCAAGTCTTGGGTTATAAGTAGAAATAACAACACCTTCTTCAAAAATGTTACGTATCATGACATTTTCAAAGCAGTCCTTCACAATACCTACCATACGAATCTCACTGGCGCGGGTCAGTTGAGAATCACGCATATCTGTCTGTAACAGATAACGACCGTCCTGGGTCGGGAAGGTAAAGTTCTCATCTGCAGTAGTGGAATATAGGATAAATCTGCCATATCCTAAATAAATAGCCGGATATTCCTTACCTGCATAGGTCGCGTACAGCCCACTGCGAAATTCACCAGTAGTTGTACCTTCATACTCAAAGCTCTCCCTCATATAGTAGTCTCCCTTATGTAATATTAAGTTTCAAACTGATAGTTGTAAATGACTATGGAATTAATAGTAGTATAATCGGCTCAGATTGACAAGTAGTAAAAACTATGAATATGCGTTGCAACACGAAATTGCATATATTGATTCTATAATTAGATCTATATATAATTATCTAAAAAAAGAAAAATGTTTTAATAATAAAAAGATATACGATTGATTAGACACAAATTAAGTGTTAAAATATAAAAAAGAAATGAATTGAAAGTAATCTTAAGAGAGAAGAGGAGTAATCAGAATGTCATTCGCAATAGAAGAAATTCTGGCAAAAGCGAAGGAGGCAGGTGCCTCAGATGTACATATTACTGTAGGAATTCCGCCGAAAATGAGAGTGAATGGCGCACTTATCACGATGGAAGGAGATAAGCTGGCACCGGCAGATACGCTGGAGATCGCGGCACAGATCATGAATGATAAACAGCAGCAGCGGTTTGAAGAAAATGGTGAGTGCGATATGTCTTTTGCCATACCGGGGCAGGGAAGATACCGTTTGAATGTATATAAACAAAGAGGCTCGATCGCTATGGCATTTCGTCTGGTGGATACCCAGGTGCCTTCTGCAGAGTCTCTGGGAGTCCCACAGTCGGTTATTGACCTTTATCAGAAGAAGAGAGGACTGATCCTGGTAACAGGACCTACAGGAAGTGGTAAGTCAACGACGTTAGCATCTCTGATCGATAAAATAAATAATAACAGGGAAGCACACGTAATTACTCTGGAAGATCCCATAGAATACCTGCATGCACATAAACGTTCTATTGTAAATCAGAGGGAGATAGGACTGGATTCAATGAATTATGCGCATGCACTCAGGGCTGCACTTCGTGAGGACCCCGATGTTATTCTGGTAGGAGAAATGAGAGATTTCGAAACGATCAGTGTTGCGATCACAGCAGCAGAGACGGGACATCTGGTCCTTTCTACTCTGCATACGATAGGGGCAGCCAGCACTGTAGACCGAGTTATTGATGTGTTTCCACCGCATCAGCAGCAACAGATCAGAGTGCAGCTGGCAAATGTTCTTGAAGCAGTCATTTCACAGCAGCTGATTCCTACGGCAGATGGCAGTAGGCGGGTGGCAGCATTTGAAGTACTTCATTCCAATCCCGCTGTCAGAAATCTGATCAGGGAAGGTAAAACCCATCAACTTACCAGTGTTATGCAGACAAACAGAAAAACAGGAATGATCACCATGGATGATGCAATTTTGCAATTATACAGCGATTACAAGATTGACAGGGAAATGGCATTGCAGTTTGCACAGGATCAGGAAAGCATGAAGATGAAACTTATCTAAACAAATAGTTAATTTGATTTAAAATTATGCACGATAACGAAAATAGTTTAATATATCAAAAAATATATAAATAGATTGCAATATTTCTGCATTTAGTATATAATTATTAATATAATTGGGGGAGAATAATAAAACTATTGAATTATAGGAATATATTAAGGGAACTTGAATCAGAAGGTTTAGGTTCTCTTTTTGTGCGGTTTATATAAAAATCTGGGAGTTGGAATAACATGGATTACAAGAGACGCAAGATAAGACTTGGCGATCTGTTAGTAGAAAGTAATACAATAACACAGAAACAGTTAGATTATGCTCTGGAGAAACAAAAGGGCAAGAATATGAAGCTGGGAGAGATTCTGGTCGATGAAGGAATCCTGACAGAGGATGATATCGCAATGGCGCTCAGCAAACAGTTGAATCTGGAGCTTGTAGATCTGCAGAATACTGCAGTAGATAAAACAGCCGCCAAGCTGGTTCCGGTAAATATCCTTAAGAAATATACCATGATCCCGTTTGCTTTCAGTGAGATGAATCAGAATATACTGCGGGTAGCAATGGAGAATCCGCTGGATACCTATGCGCAGGAGGATATTTCGATCATAACGAACTATCAGGTGGAACCGGTAGTTGCAACGACCCGAAGCATCATGCTTGCCATTGATAAGTATCATGGGCAGGATGAAGTCAAGAGTGCACTGCGGCAGTATGCCAAAGAAAAGAAACTGGATGTAGAGACAGATACAACAGAACAGGAGGATGTCAACAGCTCACCTATCGTTAAATTAGTGAAGGAAATGATAGATCTGGCTGTTCGACAGAGAGCATCTGATATTCACATCGAACCTATGGAAGAACGTATCCGTATCCGTTATCGTATTGATGGCGTCCTTCAGAAGAGGGCAACCTATGATATATCAGTCCTTCCTGCTATCATAGCCAGAATCAAGATCATTGGAG